>JBGSVR010000204.1:0-28644 GCA_041752855.1 Thermosynechococcaceae cyanobacterium | reverse complement strand
AATAAAATTATCACCACATCTGGCGGCGGTATGTTGGTAACAGAGGATCGGGAGATCGCAGACAAGGCTCGGTTTCTCGCCACCCAAGCCCGCGATCCGGCTCCGCATTATCAGCATTCTGAAATGGGTTTTAACTATCGTCTGAGTAATGTTTTAGCTGGCATTGGTCGAGGGCAGCTTCAGGTTTTAGCTGAGCGGGTTGCTGCCCGTCGCCACAATTTTGAGGTTTACCGTCAAGCGCTAGAAGCCCTGCCTGGTATCACATTCATGCCAGAGGCGTCATTTGGTCAGGCAACGCGCTGGTTGAGCTGCCTAACGATTAACCCACAGCTTAGCGGTATTGATCGTGAGCAGTTGCGACTCGCCCTGGCAGCAGAAAATATTGAGTCTCGCCCCGTCTGGAAGCCACTTCACCTTCAGCCAGTCTTTCAGGATTGCGAGGCCATTGGCGGAGCAGTAGCAGAAGACTTATTTACCCACGGACTTTGCTTGCCCTCAGGGTCTAGCTTGACAAGCGAAGATCTAGAGCGCGTCATTCAAGCGATCCAGCGGTGTTTTCAGAATGCTTCAGCCCTATAGTGCTTGCCCTTAAATGGGCATATTTAATGGACATGTTTAATAGGCATGTTTTAAATTCGCTTTGCATGGGCAAACTAGACGAAACATCTAGTCCGCCTTGAGGGAAACATGAATACACCCTTTGAGCTTTCTTTAGAGCAGCAGTTCAACGTATGTGCCTTCTCTGAACAAGTGAAGGGCTTGTCAAGAGAACAGGCTCAAGATTTCTTGGTTGATTTATATCGCCAAATGATAGTTAAAGAAACGATGTATAAAGGCTTTCTGATTCAGCAGCTTGGCATTAGCCCCTGAAATTTTACGAGAACGCTTTACTGGCTCCACACCTTTTCTAAAACCTGGATGGGTGCAATATCGGCAACCTTGCCTGTGGGCGATCGCATGACCGTAACGCGCTCATCCTTGGGCAAAACTAGCTCTGGGTTTGTGGAACCAAAGAGCGCAAAAAGGTAAGTGCCAATGGCAACGGCTAAATGCATTGCGTCTGCATCGGTGCTGATCATGAGGTTGGCTCCAGCTACCATTGCTGCAAACTTACCTAAATCTTCTGGTGTACTTACTTTTAGGCCAGAGGACCCCTCGACCACGGCTCTAAACCAATCGCGATCGCGGGGGGAATGAACCAGCACGATGGGTAAGTCTGGCTGACGCTCTTGCAGCCCTTTGATGAGCGATCGCCAACTCGACGGCGAATAAATACTGCCGATCCCCTTCGTTTCGTGGTCAGCACTAGAGCCACCATGAATCAAAATATAGCCCTGGGAAAGCTCCAGCCCTAGCCGCTTTTGCTCTACTTCAGACCACTCAATATCCTTTCGGGGGACGTTAATTGAAATGGGTGGGCAGCTTTGGGGTATATCAATCCCTGTTAAAAGGTCATGGTACATATGCGCTATATACTGGTTCACCTTGAGCGGTACAGGGTCGGTCAAAAACAGTGAACCTGCTTGACCCGCAAAACCAACCCGTTTGGGTACGCCCACCAGCCATAGAAATAAGCCCCCGAGACGGCTCTTGTCTAGGGTAATCAAGGCATCGTACTCACGCTCACGAATCCAGCCAATCAGGTTGCCCCAGTCTGCTGGGCCAGTTCGACCTGAGAAACTGTAGGTCAAAATCTGTTTCACAACTCGACTAATGCGGTAAGCCTCCTTTGCGCGAGGTTCCACCACCACATCAATCTGAGCTTGAGGATACTGCTGCTGTAGACTTTCCAACATCGGAAAGCAGAGAAGCTGGTCGCCAATTCCGCCGGGGATCAGGGCTAGTAAGCGAGTCATTCTTAAATAGGTATCTAAAACGTGGGCTAGAAAAACGCTGTGAAGGAAAGATTACCGCCATCTATTGTAATAGATGACCTAGATTCAGCACTTCAGCTACATTGTACGGGCTGAGTTCTCACTATCTTACTTTGAAGCTTGAAGGTTTCTCGGTCTACTACGATGCACCCTGGTATTCTAGAGGCTGAATAATGCGCGTTAGATGACGCAAAGCAGGTTTTTTAATGCATCTTTTGATTCCGGCAGCAGGCATGGGTAAACGGATGGGGAGCGACCGCAATAAGCTGCGATTAACCCTTCTCGAAAAACCGATTTTGGCTTGGACGCTACTGGCTGCTGAGTCTGCTGCTTCGATTCACTGGATTGGCCTGGTGGGTCAGCCGACGGATTGGCCTTTGTGGCAATCACTTTTGCAAGACTTAGGCTTATCTAAACCTGTGGTGCTGATTGTGGGCGGCACCACGCGGCAGGAGTCGGTTTATAACGGTCTACAGGCATTGCCCTCAGATGCAAAGCATGTGCTAATTCATGACGGTGCTCGTGCCCTCGCAACGCCAGACTTACTGAATCGCTGTGCAGCGGCGTTAGAGACCTACTTAGGGTTTGTAGCGGCGGTTCCGGTCAAAGACACCATTAAGGTCGTCGATGCCCAGCAGCAGATCTGCTCAACGCCTGATCGCGCTCAGCTTTGGGCAGCCCAAACGCCCCAAGGGTTTGATGTAGAGCAGCTCAAAGCCTGTCATGAGGAGGGTCGCCGTCAGGGGTGGGAGGTGACAGACGATGCGGCTTTGTTTGAACGGTTTAATTTACCGGTGCATATTGTGACTGGGGAAGAGACAAACTTAAAAATTACGACTCCGGTAGACTTGGCGATCGCAGAACTCATTCTGCGCCAGCGGTTAGAGATTGCGTCAATTTACTGAGGAAGCCAATCCTCATCCAACACTAGGTTTAGCACATAGGGACATTCTTCTGGAAACGCTGAAGCCTGAATACCCGTCTGTTTGGCGGCTTGGCGACGGGCGCGACGGTAACTCTCCTGACACTGCGCTGTGGGATAGCTTTTAAGACTGGGGCTATCGGCAATGGCTAACTCAATTTGAGTGCGGGCATCTGTAATGGAGTCCAACCAACTATCTGAACGCCGCTGGGGTTGATATTGCCACTTCAGTAAATGCATTAACAGCCGAGTGAGTTGACTTGCAATGGCACGCTGTTCACTCTTTCCCAAGTCCTGAATCTCCTCAATGAGACGCTCTACGTCAATCTCTTGCCAGCGCCGCTTCTGAAGTAGCGCAGTGGTTTGGTTGATCCACAAATTAAAGTCTGTGATTGAGGTATCGTTCATGACTTCATCCATGACTTCATCTATCAAATGCGGTTGGCTGGTTCTACAGCACCCTGATCATAACCTTCTGCAAAATGCTTAGAAACTATACTGCTTAATCGCTTCAAAAATCACACGGCAGCAGACGCACCAGAAAGCAATGCCAAAAGCTGCGCTTCGCTCAATTGCGGCACGCCCAATGCGATCGCCTTATCGAGCTTAGACCCGGCCTCTTCCCCTGCCAATAAATAGTCCGTTTTTTTGCTTACCGAGCCAGTTACCTTCCCGCCTGCTTGCTCAATTAGCGTCTTTGCCTCATCTCGTTTTAAGGTTGGCAACGTTCCGGTAATGACAAAGGTTTTGCCAGCTAACGGCTGTGGGCCAATCGGTGTCGTTTCCTCCATTGCCAACTGAAGCCCTACGGCCTTTAACTGCGCGATAAGAGCTTCATTCCCTGGCTGCCGAAACCACTCATAAACAGACTGAGCGATTTCTGAGCCAACGCCGTAAACTGCACCAATGGCATCCGGCTGCGCCGCTGCAAGCTGCTCAACCGTTAAAAATGCCTCTGCTAAAGCCTGAGCCGTCACGCTGCCCACATGGCGTAGCCCCAGACCATATAAAACCCTAGACCAAGGACGAGCCTTAGACGCTTCGAGCGCCATCATTAACTTTTCTGCCGATCGTGCGCCCATGCGCTCTAGGTTAATCAACTGCTCTGCCGTCAGGGCATAAAGATCGGCAACGGAATGAACCAAGCCTTGCTCAACAAGCTGATAGATAATCTTCTCGCCCATGCCATCAATATCCATCGCCCCTCGACTCACCCAGTGAATCAGCGCCCCCTTTAGAATGGCTGGGCAAACCCGATTAATGCAGCGAGTCACGGCTTCATCGGCAGGCTGCACTACAGCTTCTCCACACACGGGGCAGTGCGTGGGCATTTCAAAGCGTCGGGCATCCGCAGGCCGCAGTTCCGTTAAAACGCGCACCACTTCAGGGATAATTTCCCCTGCTTTGCGCACCACAACCGTATCGCCAATATAGAGATCGAGTTCGGCAATGCGATCGCGGTTATGCAGCGTTGCCCGTGCAACAGTCGTACCCGCCAACTGTACGGGCGTTAACTCTGCCACAGGCGTTAATGCTCCGGTTCGCCCTACCGAAACAGAGATATTTTCAACGCGAGTGGGAGACTCTTCTGGGGGGTACTTGTAGGCGATCGCCCAACGGGGTGCCTTTTGCGTAAACCCAAGCTGACTTTGCAGATCAAAATCATTGAGCTTAATCACCACGCCATCGGTCAGATAAGGGAGGTCTAGACGGCGCAGTGCCCAGTCTTGGTAGTAGGCTTCAACGGCTGTCAAATCGGCACAGCGCAATCGGTTTGGGTTTACACGAAACCCCATTGTTTGGAGCAGGTCTAAGCTCTGCCACTGGGTTGTAGGCAAAGATAGGCTGGTTGTCTCGGCTGATACATGGAGCGTGTAGGCGAAAAAGTCGAGCTGACGTTGCGCCACAATGCGTGCATCCAGTTGGCGTAAGGTTCCAGCGGCGGCGTTGCGGGGGTTTGCAAACAGAGCCTCTCCGGCCTCTTCGCGATCGCGGTTAATTTGGGCAAACACCTCTAGCCCTAAAAAAGCCTCCCCACGCACCTCAATCCAGTCCGGCGGATTTTCTAGATTTAGACGCAGTGGAATGGCGCGAATGGTTCGCACATTGGGCGTAATCTCTTCTCCTCGGGTTCCATCTCCTCTCGTTACCCCCCTGACCAGCAACCCATTTTCGTAGGTAAGGGCTAAGGCAGAACCGTCAATCTTCAGTTCGGTGACGTACTCAATTTTAGGGGGCAAATCAGGGTCTAGTCGTCGCCAGCGATCGTCCCAATGGTGCAGATCACCGAGGTCAAAGGCGTTGTCTAGGCTATAAAGCGGAATGCGATGGGCGAGGGAATTAAACCCCTGGACGGGCTTTTCACCCACGCGCTGAGTGGGGCTATCGGGAGTGATGGACGCTGGATTTGACTGCTCTAAAGCAACTAATTCTCGATAAAGCTGATCATATACAGCATCTTCCATCGTGGGAGCATCCAGGGCATAGTAGGCGTAGCTTGCCGCCTGAAGGAGACGACGCAACTCCGTCAATCTGGGTTCAATCTTTGAGGATGCCACGTTATTACTCCACTGCATTCATTTCCTAATTTACGCCATCATCCCCACCTTGATAGAGGCTTTCTGTAGTTTGGCTCATGGATGCGCTGAACTGCTTGTCAGCAGCAAATTATATCGTCTCGTGACGCAACAGAACTTTCAAAACGCTAACGGCTGCTGCCATCCGAAAAAATACGGATCTTTTTGTTGATTCTATGAATAAAAAGTAATTTTTTGTACTTATAAAATAGAAAAAACAGTATTATCCTCATTCAAAATCAGATTTTAAAAGGGCACTCTAGAAGAGAAGCTTTTCAAGAAACTCTTTTCCACCCTTTTAAGAACGCTGTTTGATTACGGTATGGACTTTTTAGACACATTTAGCGAAATACTCTCCTATCCGAGGTTAGGTGAAGATCCCTCTATAGTCCTAGGCACAGATCATGTTGAACAGCAGTATGATCACCCGACAGCAGTCGGTGTCGCTTCAATAGATTCAGAGGTCAGATTATCTATTAACTTAGAAGATCACGTCATTTTGGAGCAGTTTCAAGATTTTTACTTACTCAAAAATTCACGGTCAGCGTTATTCTCAATTTGGGCAGCAGAAGCAAAAACGCCCATTTTTAAATCAACGAATTGGTCTGCTGCGTATCGCGCTTGGCTCAACTTACGGCAGACCCAAAAACCAGGGTATTCTCATACAGCGCAGAATGTTCAATCCTGTGATGCACTGCACGATTGGGTGCATCATCACCAAGATGATCCTTGGTTTGGGCAGCTCATGTACAGCCGCGACCTTACCTTAGGTGGTGTCCTGCAATATTCTGTGCAAATCTCTGAGGCGATCGCCCTGCGATGGACAGAGGGTACAGGCGCTGAAGGCATATTGGCGATAGAGAAAGTAGGGCGTCGTCAACACCGCCCAGCAAAATGGATAGAACCCCAGCCCCAGGAAGTCATTGCCGCCGCACTCCACTGCGCCATTGATGTTTTTCATCAGCGCTGGAAATATAGCCTGTATTGCTTCAATAGTGAACATTGGGCAAAGCTCATGGTGACGGGGCAATGTGGCTGTGACCAAACCGATGAAATTTTAGACTACTGGCGACAAACGGCGACTTCTGAAGAATTTGGGTCAGCATTGCCAGAAGTCTTAACGCTTAACCTTGAGGCAGAAAGTATTCTGAACACAGCGCTTGTCTCTACAACGCCCAAACCCTTTACGCCCTAAAGAATTTTTCTATACCTCGCCCCAAACAAAAAAATGGGTTCCAGACCTGAACATCTGGAACCCACCTGCCGATTCTTTAAGAGAGGAGAACAATATCTCTTATGAAAAGCATCATAGCTTTATTGATAAAAACTGTCAATAAAAAATAGCGCCATTTCTACGCCTAGGCCACAGCGTATGATAAATATAAGGCTCAGCATTCTTGAAGTAGGCTTTCGGATTACCCATGGCTTTACAGTTGCGGATTTATGTCCCACCCCACCCGCTCATTAAGCATTGGCTGGCGATCGCCCGCGATAAAAACACCCCAGGCGTCATGTTTCGGGCAGCATTGAAAGAGTTAGGCTACTGGCTAACCTACGAAGCCATGCGGGGCGACTGGATTCCTACCGAAGATGTCATGGTTGAAACGCCTTTAGGGCCTACGCCCGCAACGCTCGTTTCGCCAACGGTACCCATTGCGCTAGTGCCCATATTACGCGCAGGCTTAACTCTATTGGATGGCGCACAGGCGGTGATGCCCCGTGCCTCTACCTATCATTTGGGGCTAGTCCGCAACGAAGAAACCCTACAGCCAACCTGCTATCTCAATAAGCTGCCGGAAAAACTAGACTCTCAAACGCGAATTTTAATCTGTGAGCCGATGCTGGCAACGGGCGGCTCCATCATGATGGCAATGGCAGAGTTAACCAAACGTCAGGCAGACCCTAGTTTAATTCGCGTTATTTCTGTCGTTGCAGCGCCCCCAGCCCTCAAGCAACTGGCAGAGACATACCCCACTCTCGAAATTTATGCCGCTACCATTGATGAAACGGTGAACGATCAGGGGTTTATTGTGCCAGGGCTTGGAGATGCGGGCGATCGCGCGTTTGGCACCTAGCGTTAAACCTTGCGTCTCAGGCAATCTAAAGATGGGAAATCAAAAAAAAGCAAAAAGAATAGGGCAGCGGCGGAGCTTAGCCAAAATTTCTGCCCTTAAGGCGAAAGAGAGCCATTCGTCCATTTTGACGGACCCGCCTGTAGATCGTGAGGCAGTGCTGACTTGGCTAGAGTCTCACGTTCCCAAAGCTCGGATTCAGCATATTTTGCGAGTTGAAGCCTATGCTGGCGAACTGGCACTTCTGCATGGCCTAGATGCAGCTCAGACCGCACAGGCAGGGTTGCTCCACGATCTTGCCAAGTATTTTTCACCAGACCGCCTTTTGGCGATGGCACAGGCCGAAGCACTGCCCATTGACACAGTGCTGATGGCAGAACCACGCCTGCTTCATGCCGATGTGAGCGCGATTGTAGCCAGAGACGTGTTTCAGGTTCAAAATCCAGTTGTTTTGGATGCGGTGCGCAACCATACCCTCGGACAGCCCCAAATGCACCCCATGAGCTGCATCGTTTTTTTGGCAGACAGTCTAGAGCCTGGTCGCGGCGATCGCGAAGAACTCAACCAGATGCGCAAAGTGTCTGAGTCTAATTTGTATAGAGGCGTATGGCAGGTCTGCGATCGCACCCTCAATCAGCTCGTGCAAAACCGGAAGCTAATCCATCCTCGGATGGTAATGACGCGCAACTGGGCAATGCAGGCGGCTAAAACTTAAGTCGGCAAAGCTAACGTCAAAGCAATTGCGATATGCTGAGAAAATAGCAATAGCCCATCGCAGAATTTTTTAACCTTGATTTTAGAGTCTTCCGTTTTGACAACCGCACCCCAACCTGCTTCTAATTCAGAGCAATCTAGAACCTCAAGCCAACAGCTTGCCCTCACGCTGGCTGAGGCAGCGGATGATCGTAAAGGGGCAGATATTCTGATTCTTAATGTTCAGGATGTTTGCTATCTGACAGACTACTTTGTGATTGTGACAGGCTTCTCACGCACGCAGGTGAGAGCATTAGCCGATTCTATGAAAAAGGCAACCGAAGAACACTGCCATCGTTCACCTACCCACAGTGAAGGCCAGTCAGAATCTAACTGGATTGTGCTCGACTACGGGGATGCGATCGCCCACATCATGATGCCAGAGGCCCGAGAGTTTTATAGCCTAGAGGCCTTTTGGGGTCACGCAGAACGCATTTCTTTTCCGCTGCCGCCAGATGCTTCACTTTAGTGTGTCTTTTATAACGCAACCAGTCAGCGTGCCAACTTAAAGCACCAAGAGAGCGTGCCCAACAAGATAAAGCGGCACGATAGTAGACAAGCAAGTTATAATTTTTGCGAAGCACCATCGTCTTTTCGCCAGCTTAGACATGACTAACCCCCTCGTAAACGCCTTTTTTCTCGGTCGAGCCACTGCTGAGGTTCTTGCCGAAGAGCTAGAGCATGGGCTAACGGACGTAATGAGCAACGTTGGCAAATTTGATGCCGAGCAGCGTGAACGTCTGCGCCAATTTACTCAGCAGGTAATGGCGCGAGCCGAATCTGAGTCTTCTGCTACCGCAGCCACGCAGACCTACGGCAACACTCATGCCAGCACTGCTAACGGTAGTGACGTTCAAGAAATTATTGATGAATTAAGAGCCGAAATTGCTCAGCTTCGCGCTGCGCTTCAAGACTATCGGCAAAAGACGGGTGCTTAGAAATCTTGGAAGGGCAGGTTTTGCTGAAATACCTTGCGTAGATCTAGTCCTGCCTTGACTAAACCTGCCCCTACATTTCCATTGACCGAATCTTCAAGCTTTGATGTTTCTTCACTGTTTTGACCGTCCCTCGCTCAGGAATTTCTGTGTCTGCTCTTTCCTCTCCTCCGGCGCTTGCCCTTAATACCCGTAGCGCCTACCGCTGGAATCGAGAAAACTATTCTCGGCATCGACGCTTTGTCGATATATGGACGTTTGTCTTTCAGTTTTTGACGGCTCGCTGGCTCATGAATAAGCCTTGGAGCTATCAAGGCGGCATGACTCCAGAGCGTCAGGCAGCGCGGCGGCGGGCGCAGGCCATCTGGGTGCGAGAGACGTTTTTAGAGCTAGGCCCTACCTTCATTAAATTAGGGCAGCTCTTCTCAACCCGGGCAGATTTGTTTCCGGTCGAGTATGTTGAAGAGCTATCTCAGCTTCAAGATCGGGTGCCCGCGTTTAGCTATGAGCAGGTGGAGCGCACCATTACTCAAGAGTTTGGTAAAGCCATCCCAGAGTTATTTAGCAGTTTTGACCCTATTCCTTTAGCGGCGGCTAGTTTAGGGCAAGTGCATAAAGCACAGCTCCACTCTGGTGAAGAAGTGGTCGTTAAGGTGCAGCGACCTGGCCTTAAAAAGCTGTTTGATATTGACTTAAGAATTCTCAAAGGCATTGCCCAGTATTTTCAGCGCCACCCTGATTGGGGTCCCGGTCGAGACTGGCTAGGCATTTACGAAGAGTGCTGCCGCATTCTCTATGAGGAAATTGACTACCTCAACGAGGGGCGCAACGCGGATCTGTTTCGTCGTAATTTTAGGGAATTTGACTGGGCGAATGTGCCCCGCGTGTTTTGGCGGTATGCCTCTAAGCGCGTGTTGACCCTGGAATACATGCCAGGCATAAAAATTAGCAACTACGAAGCGCTTGAGGCGGCTGGAATTGAGCGTAAGACCGTGGCTCGGCTGGGAGCAGAAGCCTACCTACACCAGCTTTTGACGGACGGATTTTTTCATGCTGACCCGCATCCTGGCAATATTTCAGTCAACGCAGCAGGGGAGCTAATTTTTTATGATTTTGGGATGATGGGTCAAATTCAGCCTCTCACGCGAGAGCGGCTGATGCAGACCTTTATGGGCGTTGCACAGCGTGATGCAAACCAGGTCATGAATTCTTTGGTTGAGTTGGGGGCGCTGTCTGCTGTGCCCGATATGGGTCCTGTGCGGCGGTCTATCCAGTACATGCTGGATAACTTTATGGACAAGCCCTTTGAAAATCAGTCGATTGCTCAAATTAGCGATGATTTGTACGATGTTGCATACAATCAGCCCTTTCGGTTTCCCGCAACGTTTACCTTTGTGATGCGAGCATTTTCTACTCTAGAGGGCGTTGGCAAGGGATTAGATCCAGACTTTAACTTTATGGAGGTTGCAAAGCCTTTTGCAGCAGAACTTATGACCAACGGCAATTTGTCAGGACGCGATGATGGGAGTGGCGGTTTACTGGGGGAACTCAGTCGTCAGGCGGCTCAGGTGGGCAGCTCTGCGTTTGGCCTACCGCGACGTTTAGAGGATACCCTCGATAAGCTCGAGCAGGGTGACATTCGAGTGCGGGTACGCTCCATTGAGACTGATCGTGCCCTGCGACGCATTAGTAACGTCAATATGGGGACGAACTACATCCTTTTGGTTGGAACCTTTACCTTATCGGCTACTATTTTGTTGGTGAACCAATTTATTTGGCCTGCGGCGATCGCCGCAGTAATCGCCGCAGGGTTGGGCGTTGTTTTGGTGCGGCACCTGCTACGAATTGATCGCTACGAACGGATGCTTTAGAAGAACGCATGAAACTTCGGTTTGTTGGCTTAAGTGATCGAGGATTGGTGCGAGCCGCCAATCAAGATTCCTATTGCGTGGACGATCCTCAAGGCCGATTTTTCATTGTTGCAGACGGTATGGGAGGGCACGCAGGCGGTGAAGAAGCCTCTCGTCTGGCAACCGTTGCAATCCGAGACTTTTTAGAAAAGAACTGGCATAAAGACTTAGAGCCTGCGACGCTGCTTCGAGACGCATTTATTCAGGCCAACCGAAGCATTTTACAAAGCCAAAAGATTTCCCCAGAGCAGGGTGATATGGGTACCACGGCTGTCGTGGTTATTTTTTCACAAGCCCACGGCCCTTGGTGCGCCCATGTTGGTGATTCTCGACTTTATCGTTTCCGCAATGAGCAGCTAGAGCAGGTTACTGAAGACCATACCTGGGTCGCCCAGGCGGTTCGAGCCAGAATCTTAACGCTAGACCAGGTGAGGCTTCACCCGTGGCGACACGTCTTATCTCAATGTTTAGGCCGTCAGGAACTGAACCAAATTGACGTGCAGCCCATTGACCTGAGCAGCGGCGATGTACTTCTGCTGTGCAGTGATGGTTTAACAGAAGAAGTGACGGATGAGGCGATCGCCCAAATGCTCCAGCTCAAAACAGGTCTTTCCTGTAATGAAGCCGCAGATTCCCTCATTACTGAAGCAAAAATTAATGGCGGGCAAGATAACATTACGGTCGTGCTGGTGGCAGTAGATGAAATTCAGCCGATTCTGGATGAACAGCAAACGGTGCCCGATCTTCGGAATCAGGCAGATGTTATATAGTCCTTAGAAAACTAAAATTGCGCTTTTATCTACGCCTGAGCGCTCAAGGGTTGAGTCGTGCAAGCGGTCGATTATCCAAGCAGCCGCTCAAAAGCAGACTGCTCCTGGGTATCGCCCACCACCAAAAGGCGATCGCCCACCGTTAAAGCCGTCTGCGGGTCAGGGTAGCGCAAGAGCTGCCGTCCTCGCCGAATCGCCATGACCGTAGCGCCCGTAAGCTGACGGATATTGGCCTGGGCAAGGGTTTGTCCTACCAGCGCAGACCCTTGCCTAAGCACATGCCAGTTGCCATCTAATCCCTGAATGGCCTCTCCAAAATTCATAGATGCAAGGTAATCAAAGCGATCGGGTAAAATATCGCGGTAGCGGTCGGCACGATAGCTTTCGATGCTCTGAAGAATCCCCGAAACCTCACCGCCCAGATTCAGCAGCACATGGGCACCCATCTCTAACGCCGCCTCAAATTCTGGCTGCACCACTTCTTTCGCCCCTAATTGATAGAGCGTGTCAATCTCCTGATTGGCATGGGCGCGGACAGTAATATCGAGATCTGGCACCAGACTAACGGCGCGCTTGAGGGCAAGGCGGGTTGCCATTGGATCGGGGAGGGCGATCGCCAAGGACTGGGCGTGGTTCAGCTTTGCCTTTTGCAGCACCAATTCACTAGAAGCATCGCCATAAACATAGGGGATTTTGCGCTCTCGAAGGATTTGCAGCGTGGCTTCATCATTTTCGATGACTAGAATTTGGTATCCCCGCGATTGCAGTAGCCTTACCAAGGTTTCTCCTACGCGCCCGTAACCCGCCACAATGCAGTGATTGGTGAGATGCTCTGAGATAAAAGATGCCTTAGGGTACTGCCCCGCCCGTAGCCATCGCCCCAGCTTAGGGACAGACTCTAGTCGCTGAAATAAATAGGGCGTTAGCTTAAGCAAAAAGGGCGTTAGCAGCAGCGTAATGGCAGTGGTGCCCACCGTGAGGCCATAGAGCTTTGGCGAAAACAGCCCCAACTTACTGGCAACCCCCGATAGCACAAAGGAAAACTCTCCGATTTGGTTAATGCCAAGGCCAACGGTCAACGCAGTTTTAAGCGGATAGCCAAACAACGCCACCACAGGCGTAATAATGATGGCTTTCCCTAACATCACTACAGTCACCAACGCAATTAAGGTGCCACTGTTGTTGAGCAAAAACAATGGGTCAATTAGCATCCCAATAGAGGCAAAAAACAGGGTCGCAAAGACGTCTCGTAGGGGCAAAATGCTCTGGAGCGCCTGGTCAGAATACTCCACCTGAGAAATCATTAGCCCCGCAACAAAGGCTCCCATCTCAATGCCTAACCCCAGCACATTCGTCAGCAGCGCCACCCCCAAACACAGCGCCACTACGCTTAGCACAAAGAGTTCTTGAGAACCTGTACGGGCAATCCGTTTCATGAGGGGTGGGACGATGTAGATGCCTGCGATCGCCGCCCCAGCAAAAAACAGCGCCGCTTTGCCCAGCGCCAACAGCAAACTTTGTGCCAAGGCTCCCGCAGGCTCTGTTAACGCAGGCAGCACCGCCAGCATGAAGCCCAAACCAATATCCTGCACAATTAAAATGCCCAGCATCACCTGCCCGTGAGCCGTCTGCACTTCATTGCGCTCCATCAGGCTTTTCAGCACCAGCGCCGTCGAAGAAAGCGAAAGCGCCGCCCCTAAGTAAATTGCGGCGGGGATGGTTTCCACTGCGCCAATGCCATAGGCCAAGCCTCCCGCCAGCAGAATGGTGAGTAAAATCTGGAGCGTTCCGCCCCCCAGCGCGATGCGACGAACCTTTAGTAAATCTTTGATCGAGAATTCAACACCCAAAGCAAACAGCAGCAGCGCCACCCCAATCTTTGCCAGCACCTCAATTTCTTCAGGAGAAGGAATCAGCTTTAGCCCCGATGGCCCTACCACAAGCCCCGCTAGCAAATACCCCATCAAGACGGGTTGCCCTAGGCGACTGGCAAGGTAGCCAGCCGCCGCAGCGGTACCCAGCACCGTCACCATATCTACGATCAGTAAAACATCAGCAGCCATAGCAGTCCGCGCAACGTGAGGAGTAAAATCAGCAGAAAAATAGGGGACTTGGGATAGGATGGACTAGTCTAAATCATTAGATTTGTTTGCTATTGAGCATTCTTAAAGACTCCCTCTCGCGCCTTGTTGTTTGCCCCTCCCTCAGTTTTATGAAATTACTTGTTGGCAACGACGACGGCGTATCTGCTCCTGGTATTCGCGCCCTTGCAAATGCGCTGGCAACTGCCGGACATGACGTTACGGTGGTTTGCCCTGACCGAGAGCGCTCCGCCACGGGACATGGTTTAACCATGCATCGACCCCTACGAGCAGAGCCAGTGGACGGCCTGTTTCATCCAGATGTCAAAGTATGGGCTTGCTCAGGTTTGCCTGCCGATTGTATCAAGTTAGCGCTAGATGCGCTGTTGGATGGCCTACCGGATCTGCTGCTCTCGGGCATCAATCAAGGGTCTAACCTGGGTACCGATGTCCTTTACTCTGGAACCGTCTCGGCTGCAATGGAAGGGGCAATCGCCGATATCCCCTCCATTGCTCTGAGCCTCACCAGCTTCACCCATGCTAATTTTCAGCCAGCGGCAGAGTATGCGGTGAGCCTAGTGCAGCAGCTTGCCGCTGCGCCCCTGCCAGAACCGATGCTGCTGAATGTCAACATCCCAGCGCTGCCTGCTGCCGATATAAATGGTGTCAAAACCACACGCCAAGGGCTGCGACGCTACCATGACCTGTTTGAAAAACGCTCAGACCCGCGTGGAAAAACCTATTACTGGCTGGCCGGAGAAGTGCTTGAAGATGCCGATGCCCCTGTGATTTATCCTCAAGATGAGGGATTAATGACAGATGTACAGGCGATCGCCCAAGGATTTATCTCTGTCACGCCGCTCCAGTACAACCTGACCTACTACCGTAGAATAGAGCAGATTCAGGCTTGGCTTACGCCCTATTCGTCAATAGAGTAGCAACGTCTAGCCATTTAGATCGCTGTGTCCCGTCAGACGTTGCCTTAAATTATGTCAAAATGTAAACCGTGTGGGTAACTTCTTCTATAGAAACGAGTTTGCAGCCAACGCAGGTCGCGTTAGGTAACTTTGATGGTGTGCATTTGGGGCACTGCACCGTCATTCAGGCATTAGCTGAGAGCCATGCCCAGGGTGCTGTTGTAGAAATTGATGCAGATCGTGAAGAAAAACAAGGCAGTACCGCAACCCTTGCATCCATCGGTCACTGCTACACCACCGTTGTTTCGTTTACGCCGCATCCCCACGTTTTTTTTAGCGGTCAGCCTAAGCCTTTACTGACGCTATTGCCAGAAAAAGTTGCGCTTTTAGAAGCCCTTGGGGTTGAGCAGTTGGTGCTGTTGCCCTTTGACCAAGATTTAGCCAATCTCACGCCTGAAGAATTTGTAGAGCAGATTTTAGTCCAGCAGCTCAAAGCACAAAAGATTAGCGTTGGGTTTAATTTCTGCTTCGGTCGTAACCGCGCGGGTACCGCAGAAGACTTAAGGGCGATCGCCGCCCACTACAATATCCCCGTCATGATTGTGGAACCCGCCATCATGGATTGTGACCGTATCAGTAGCTCTGCGGTACGTCAGGCGCTGGAAACTGGTGATGTGGTACATGCAAAGCAGCTTTTAGGCAGAGCCTACACCTTGACAGGAACAGTGATGCACGGGAAGCAGTTGGGACGAACCCTAGGCTTTCCAACCGCTAACCTTGACGTGTCGGCAGAAAAATTTATTCCCCATCGTGGGGTTTATCAAGTGCAGGTAGAAAGCCCTGCCTTTGCCCAAGCTCAATTGGGCGTGATGAATATTGGTTTGCGACCGACCGTTGATGGAGCCACCCAAACGATTGAAATTCATCTCCTAGATTGGTCAGGGGATCTCTATGGGCACACTATAACGGTACACCTAGAGCAATTTCTGCGTCCCGAGCAAAAGTTTGAGTCTCTAGATGCCCTCAAGGCACAAATTCAGCTCGATTGCATCAATGCACGTCAGTGGGTTAGCCCTGTCAATTAGCGCACCAGCAACAGTTAGTGTCCAGTCACAGGACGCTAAATCTAACCCTTTTGTAAACCCTTTGATCCGTAGTAGGTGTGATGTATGGTTCCTGTTACAGCTCCTGCGATCGCGCAACCCAATAAAACGCAACCCATTGAAACGCAACCCCTAAAAACCCCTGTAGAACAGCTCATCACAAATCTCGGCACCGTAGTGGTGGGCAAACAAGAGGCAATCCAGCTTGTTTTAGTGGCGCTATTCTCGAGCGGTCACGTTTTGCTAGAGGATGTACCAGGGGTTGGCAAAACGCTGCTAGCTAAAGCCTTGGCTCGTTCGATTGAGGGTAAATTTCAGCGCATTCAATGTACCCCCGATCTACTGCCCAGTGACTTAACAGGCACCAATATCTGGAATGCCCATGAGGGTAAATTTGAGTTCTTAGCAGGCCCTATATTTGCTAATGTGCTGCTCGCGGACGAAATTAACCGCGCCACGCCCCGCACCCAGTCGGCGCTGCTAGAAGTGATGGAAGAAGCGCAGGTGACGGTGGATGGCGTTTCTCATCGCGTGGGTGAACCCTTTTTTGTAATTGCAACTCAAAACCCCATTGAGTCCCACGGCACCTTTCCCCTACCCGAGGCGCAGCTAGATCGATTTGCCCTTGCCCTCAGTTTGGGGTACCCTACTGCCGATGAAGAACTTGAGATGCTTCAGCGCTCCCAGACGGGACTTCGGCTAGAGTCTCTCAAACCCTGCATTTCTCTTGAGCAGGTGCGGCAGATTCAGGAAAAATGCCTTGAGGTTAGAGTGGAGCGATCGATCCAGCAGTACATGCTTAACCTTGTCCGGGCGACCCGCGAAGACCCAGACATTCGCCTAGGGGTTAGCCCACGCGGTACAGTAACGCTCCAGCGCGCAGCCCAAGCCCTTGCCTTTCTAGAGCATCGAGATTACGTTTTGCCTGACGATGTAAAGCGCTTAGCAACCCATGTGCTAAGCCATCGCATGATTCCCTCTGGCGGTCAGCCTACCCATCGCATTATTGAGCGTCTTCTGCAAACAATCCCGATCCCATAACGGTGTCTATAGGGTGTATCGGCTCCAGCAATAGACAATCCTAAACTTTTCGGAAACCTAGACACTACACTGATAGTCAGACAATAAAGCTGTGTTTGATGTCAGATTTTGATGGTTTTCATGAAAAAAATTGCCTTGCTGCCGCGAATTCGCCCTAAACAGAAAAAATCGGCGCTGTTGATAGTCGCATTACTGACAGCTTGGGTGGCAGAAGCAGCGGGCGTGATCGGTTCACCATTACGCGCTCAGGCACAGCAAACGCTCCCGTTTTGCCAATCATCTCCCCAATCTGTGGCGCAAAAAAATGCGCTGCGGCAGAAGGCCGTGATGGGCGATCGCAGTGCCCAACAGCAGTATCAAACCCTGGTTGTCTCTGATGCTCAGGCATTGCAGCAGTGTCGTGCCCAAAGCTGGCTCAAAACACAGGCCGTTTGGCTACGCCTTTACGAATGCGATTTTCAGCCCGGTGTGCTTGAAAGCGTCTTAGATCGCATGGTCAGCCGAGGCTACAACCAAGTCTATTTAGAGGTTTTCTACAACGGACAGGTTCTGCTTCCTGCCGCAGAGAATCGAACCGTCTGGCCCTCTGTGGTTCGTAGCCCTGAGCTTGCCCGTCGCGATCTGCTAGCAGAAGCCATTCAAAAGGCGCGCACGCGAGGGCTAAAGGCATACGCTTGGCTGTTTAGCCTTAACTATGGCTATTCCTATGGCAATCGCGCAGATCGGGCGAGTGCGCTAGCGCGTAATGGCTTGGGTAAGACAAGTCTCAACGTGGTAGACACCACCAATACCGAAATTGACATTAGCAAAGGCGATATTGATAAAGTTTTTGTTGATCCCTACAATCAGCAAGCACGTCAAGACTTTGACTACATGCTCCAGTCTATTCTTCAACGGCGGCCTGACGGTGCACTATTTGACTACATTCGCTATCCTCGCCAGACAGGGGCAGCCTCCGTTGCCAATAAGTTGTCAGACCTTTGGATTTTTAGCGGTGCCGCTCAGCAAACCCTGATCTCTAGGGCAACCAATACTAAGGGTCAGGCCGTTATCCAAAAATATTTATCCCAAGGAAGCGTCTCTGTGGGTGATTTAGCGGCGTTAGATCGCAGCTACCCCACCGAAAGAGAGCCATTATGGCAAGGGCGCAATGTTCCCACAACTCCACCAGGGAAGCCTTTGCCGCCTGCTGCGGTTCGCTTACCGCGCCTTCAGCAAGATTTGTGGCTTCTCAGTGTGGCTCATGCCTATCAGGGCATTTCAGATTTTCTCAATGCTGCCGTAGCTCAGTCCAATCGCCAAGGAGCCGTCGCAGGAGCGGTCTTCTTCCCCGACGGGAATCGGCGCATTGGGCAAGGGTTCGACTCCCGTATGCAGCCCTGGGATCAGTTTTCGCCCGCAATTGAATGGCACTCCATGTCCTACGGACTCTGTGGGGGCACAAGCTGCATTGTGGATCAGGTGCAGCGGGTGGTCAGTCAGGCACCCGCTGGCACAAGAGTAAACCCCGTAATTGCGGGGGCTTGGTCGTTTCCAGCCTACAATCGCCCCTCCTTAGAAATGCAGATGAATGCCATTCATCAGGCTGTGCCTCAAGTAAGTGCCATCAGCCATTTCGACTTCTCGTGGCAAGAGCCACAGCTTGCCAACGCTCGGCGCGTATGTAAGCCCAACTTAATTGAGGCCGCTGCCGCCCGACCGTTGGGGCTGGGGCAGTAGCAACAGCCTCAATCCCTCCGCCTCTTGTATTCTAGATAAGGTACGTCTGGACTTAAGGTTGATTTTTGAGGCATGGTAGATACACAGCAGCCCATTCAGGTGATTGGTGGTGGACTGGCAGGCACAGAAGCCGCTTGGCAGATTGCCCAGGCAGGTCTGCCCGTGGTGCTACACGAGATGCGCCCGAATCGCACCAGCCCGGCGCACCATACTGAGTATTTGGCAGAGCTGGTGTGCAGTAATTCCTTCGGGGCTATGTCGAGCGATCGCGCCTCTGGCCTGCTCCATCACGAACTGCGGCAGTTGGGTTCGGTGGTAATTGCAAAGGCGGATGAACAAGCGGTTTCTGCGGGGGGCGCACTGGCAGTCGATCGCGCCATCTTTAGCGAAAATCTGACGCAAACCTTAGCCCAGCATCCGCTGATTGAGCTGCGCCGAGATGAAGTTGCCAGCATTCCAACCGATGGGGTGGTGGTGTTAGCCACAGGCCCCCTCACTAGCCCTGCGCTGTCAGAAGACCTGAACCGATTTACAGGCATGGCATACCTGAGCTTTTTCGATGCTGCCAGCCCCATTGTGGTGGGGGATTCCATTAATCGAGACGTGGCATTTTTGGCCTCTCGCTATGACCGAGGCGAAGCCGCATACCTCAATTGCCCGATGGATAAAGCGCAGTACCTAGCTTTTTGGACAGCCCTCTGCCAAGCTGAACAGGCAGAACTCAAAGACTTTGAGCTAGAAACTGCCAAGTTTTTTGAGGGGTGCCTGCCCATTGAAGAAATGGCACGTCGCGGGGAAGATACGCTTCGCTATGGCCCTCTTAAGCCCGTGGGCATTTTTGATGCGCGGTACGGAGATTTTAGAGACCCTGCCAACCGCGAAAAGCGCCCTTACGCGGTGGTGCAGCTTCGCCAAGAAGATCGTGCAGGACAGCTATGGAACATGGTGGGCTTTCAGACTAATCTACGCTGGGGCGAGCAAAAGCGCGTCTTCCAAATGATTCCAGGGCTAGAGCAGACGGAATTTGTGCGCATGGGCGTGATGCACCGCAATACATTTCTCAATGCACCCCAGCTTTTAGAAACCACGCTCCAGTTTAAGCATCGACCTACGCTACTGGCTGCGGGTCAAATTATTGGCACGGAAGGCTATACGGCGGCGGTGGCTGGCGGCTGGTTAGCGGGAACCAATGCCGCACGAATTGCCCGTGGGCTTGTGCCGATTACGCTGCCACCTGTCACGATGGGGGGTGCGCTGTTTGACTTCATTAGTACGGCTTCGCCCAAACACTTTCAGCCCATGCCGCCCAATTTTGGCATTATGCCTGAGTTTGAACAGCGCATCCGCAATAAGCCAGAGCGCTACGGGGCTTACCGCGATCGCGCGTTAGCTAGTCTCTGTGCCTGGATGAGTGCTGAGCAGTTAGCGGCTTGATGACTTTTTCACTTAGTTCGCCAGAAGTGAAAGGATAGATTGCAAAAGCATAGGGATGCTGGATTGAAGCGTGAGCCAAACTCGCTCGACATCTACTCCTTCGTAATCGTGAATCAGTTTGTCTCGCATCCCAGCCATTGCTGACCAAGGAATATCCGAATACTGGCTGCGAAATTCTGGAGAGAGTCGTTTGACGGCCTCGCCGAGAATTGCAATTTGATACAACACTGCCGATTGGGTTTTCCGATCTGCTTCAAACGCTTGCGGACTCATCTCTGCAACAAACTCTAGGGCGAGTTGTGCGGCTTTGGTGATGTCCAAAAGTGCAGCACTGTCACGCGGGTTCATAGGTTTGCGAATATAAAACTTGGGCAGTGTCCAGAATTTCGTTACGACGAATCCAGTTCTGGCTTTTTTCGATAACTCGCTTTTCAATCAAGTCAACGTCTCTGTTCACAATTTGCTGTAGCTCTTGCTGCATGGTGACAAGATCAAGGATTGTCCAGGGGGCGTGAGGGAAAAAACTCACCAGCACATCTAAGTCGCTGTCGGGGCGGAAGTCATCGCGTAAGACTGAACCAAAAAGGGAAAATTCTGTGATCTGCCACTTTTGGCAAAAGGGCTTGATGATATCTATGGATAGGTCAACCGTACTAAGTTTCATAAACGTTCACGTTACGCTAAAAACTTTCATGACTTCATCGCCGAGGTGGTTGATGACTTTGACGGCAATGCGGCCTGATTTGGGTTTGTCGAAGGGGCGAGAAGTGTCGCTATAAAGACTTTCCCAAGCGGCTTCGTCAATTTCGGCTTTGAGGGTGGTTTTGAGAGATTTATAAGGGTCACTGGCTCCGAGAAAGTAGGCATGACGGACGAAGAAGCTTTCTTCGTTATAGTCGGTGTCGATGAACCAGCAGGCGATGCCGTCGGCTCCGCTAGAAAATACAGTAAAGGATTTCTTAGCCACAGAATTTTTGGTTGTGCCATTCGATATATTGCTTGGAAGGGAAATCTTTTGGGTTAGTAGGTAAAATGGCTAAATCTTGTCCATGAAGCTTGTAATAGTCTTTGCCGTTCTCATATTCTTCATGAATACGTTTGCTTACTTCGATTTTTAATTCAGGTGTAATCGTTATATAGTGCCTGTCAAATAGTCGATGTAAGTCTGCTCTTAAGAGCAATCCATTATTGATACTATGCAAACCAGAATCAGAATAAGCTTGAATATGAGCCGCCTCCAAGGCAGGCAAGGTCTTCTCTCCTGTCATAGCACATTTCCTAGTGTAAGCATCTGTCACTAAAACTCTAAATGAACCTTGTCCGATTCTCGCACGAACTAAATATTCCGAACCATACCGATTTGAAGCAGATTCATGAAGATTCGGTAGGATAGTAGAAGAATTTAGAGTTTCATTGTTATTGACTAAGCGCTTTGTTACTTCTTCTAGTAGTCTTGCGCCTGTTTCTTCTTGAGAGTTATACATCTTCCCTCGAACAATATTTAATTTCCAGTCTTCTGGAATTGGAATCCAATCCTCTCTTTCAAAGAAAAAAGGCTGGGCTAAAATACTACACCCAATTTCAGGATCGATTCCATGAAATTTTCCATGAGATTCTCTATACTTAAGGACGGTATTCCTAAAGTCAGAATAGTTAGAAACACCATTTTTCTGTCCAAAAGCATCCCAGGCTAATGAAATCGGAAGGCCAGTATAGGTTACAAAGTATCCGCCACCAGCAATATAGTTTAATGGACTGTGTAGTTTAAAAAGAAATAATTCAATTTGCTTTTTGAATGGAGGAGTGCCGCTGGGCTGCCAAAAATTAACTTCATCAGGCTTTAATTTGTATAGATACTCATACCAATTATTGTCTGTCACTCCAACCCAAAATTCCATGTTTTTACCCTTCTATAGAAATTTTAAGCAGAACTTAGTTCCCCAAAATTATCCGGCTTGTCCAGTTGGCATCATGCTGATAAAACTCCGTCGATGCAGCATCCTTCGGCAACCCATTAAAATCTGCAAACAAATCAATTTGATAGTCCGTCGTTTGCGCCTTAGTATCGACTGTTTGCCGCCGCAAGTCCTCAATAATCACCTTCGGCTGCACCTTTTCTTGGATATACAGCGGCGGCGCACTCACCACCAAATCTGACCAATCCTGCTCATCCTTCCCCCTCCACACCAACTGCGGATCCAAATCCCGATTCCGTCGCGCGTAAGCCACCCTGATCGGACTCTTTTCTTCTGCCGCCATAACAGACTGAAACTCCGCCGTGGGGATATGCTTACGGCGATCATCCTCATGGGTAAAAGATTCGATTTGCTTCGCGGTCTGGGCTTTGGGTAATTTAGGCATCAGTTCAAGAGTGAGTAATTTTAGGGCAATTGAGCAGCGAGATTCAGGGTTTGGGCGATCAACTTCAGTCGTTTATCACGAGTCCATAGCTGAACATTGCTAGCTAGAGATACGGCTGTCACTAAATGTAGATCGACCCAGCCAATGCCCTTTCCCATAAGCTGGTGAGTTTCTAGAAAATCCAACACTTGTTCATTCGACGCTGATTGAATAAACGGTAAAGCACTCCATCGCTTTAGTAAAAGCTGACGATTTTTGAAATTGCCCATCGCCAGTTCCCCTAGCACCATCCCATGCATCAAAACTTGACCACAACTCAGTTTCTCCGTTAGCAAAGGTTCTTCCTGTCGTAAATAATCAATCCAAATCGAGGTGTCAGCCAGAATCATTATGCTTCTCTAGATGTCATAACGTCGTCGAGGGATATCTTGAGCTTGTGGTTCAGATCCGCCCAATTCTTCGAGCTTTAGATCGTTGTCTACAGAGGGTTCAATCATCTTATCGGTTAGCTCCTCCTCTTCTAAAAATGTAATGATGGCTCGTGCCGACTTGATCTTGGGCTGTTCTCTTAACCAGTTAATTTGACCATTCTCAATCACGACTTCATAAGCTTTTAGCATGGCTATTTTGCTCCTTTTGCCACAAATTGGGCAATTAACGTGTCAACCAACTTATTAAATTCTGACTCAATTTCAAACACAGCCGTAAATTCAGAAAATGCCCAGCGTCCAAAACCACCCAAATTATTTACCCCTGGCACCCAATACGTCCGCATCGTACTCGCTTTTTCCTTCGCATCCTCCCCTCGGTAGCCCTTGATCTCCACAATCAGATTCAGCAAATCCGCGCCGCCGTCATCAATCTGCACCACAAAATCCGGTAAATATTTTCGCTGCGTTGAGCCATGTAAATAGGGCACTTCTAGCCCCAGGTTCTGATTTTTCACATAAGCCCGCACCAACGGATGCGCCTCTGCCACCCGACAAAACTCCGCTTCCCAATCGCTATCGCACACCACCCAATTAATCTGACAGCGACGCGAATCCGTTTGCCAGCGCGTTTCCTTTGATGTGGTAAAACTTACATGAGTTGTTGAGCCAGTTGGGTTGTAGGCATCCAAAATTGCCTTAATAGGGCGATCGCCCACAGGGTCTTCATCAATGGCGGTTTTAATGCGATCGCAGGCCATATCTGCAATCTCTTGATAAATAAGCTGCGCCATCGTCGTACCGCCCGTGCAGCGTAAATAGCCCCCTTCTAACCACTGACGGACAATCCGCTTCAGTTGCCCAAACAAATGTAGCTTCGGCTCTTCACCAGGATCGCGGTAGCGCGTATACAGTAAATGCTTCGTCAGGTGAAACAGAATTGTAGACTGACGCATATCGTCTAAATGCTTCAAATTCAATTCCACACTTTCGCCCAAAATGCCTTGATTCTGAGTCACCGAAGGCCCTACCAGCAGCGGCGTTAGCTCCAGCACAGAATCTGGCGTGAAATAGGCGGTCAGCTTTTCCTCCGGTAGCTCAACTCGGTAGCCCTCCACGCGCGGAAACGTAATTTCTAAAGCATCGCGGTCAGGCTTGATAGCCTTAACCTGAACCGTCTCCCTTGGCGGCTTTGGCGGTGCAACCACAGGCTTCGCCGTAAAGTCAAACGGAATGCCCAGCACATCGGCATATTCAACATTAAATAGTCCGTTTTCATTCAAATCATAGGAATACCGTCGCAACGCCCGACCCACCACCTGTTCACACAGAAGCTGCGTCCCAAAGGCGCGAATTCCCAAAATATGGGTTACAGAATTTACATCCCACCCCTCTGTCAGCATTGAAACCGAAACCACACAGCGGATCGATTCCCCTAACTTTCCTTCTTTGCCAACGGTATTCATCACCTCTCTCAGCAAATCCTGATCCGTAATGCCTTGACCCGCGCTGAGATCTCCACTGCGCTGCACCAAGTCTCGCCGGAAACGATCAATTTCATCCGCCGCCATACTGCGAAAGTTATCATCTAGTGCCTCACCAGACTCTAGCTGCTCACTGTCAATCAGCAGCGTGCGCGGACGAGCCAGCCGATCTCCGTGGTCATCATAGTTCCGAAACAAAGGCAGCCGCCCAGCATGGGGCGTAACGCTGCCATCCTCCTGCACACGATCAAAACCTGAAATAAAGTCATACACTAGCTTAGACGTAGACGTGTTGTTGCACACCACAATAAACACCGGAGGCACCCGAATCCCTGCCTGTTCCCACAGTTTATAGGTTTGCTCGTAGTGATTGTAGAGTGCTTCTAACGCCGTTTGTAGTTCCGCTGGCAAGCTCAATGGGTCGAGCGTTTGCCCTGCTTTACCCCGTCCCTTTTTCGGCATTTTCTTGCCAATGTGTTCCCACAAATTACGGAACTTCGGCATCTCTCCCCCTGGCACGTTGTCCGCAACAGGCACCCGTGGCAGCTTAACAATACCGCACTCAATCGCATCCATCAGCGAAAAATCGCTCACCGTCCAAGGAAACAGTGTCCCCTCGGCATAACCAGAACCCCGTAAGAAAAATGGCGTTGCGGAAAGGTCATGCACCATTTCTACGCCCAGCTTACGCTTCACAATTTCTAGCCCAGAAATCCATAGCCGAGCCGCTTCGTTGTTCTTCTTGGCTTCATTCTTTTCATCGCCTGTCAAATCTTCAAGTGCTTCATTCTGAGGCTTTTCACGGTAGCAATGGTGCGCTTCATCATTGAGAATCATGACATTTTTGAGACCCATCAGTTCGGGCATCACCCGCTGAAGCATCTGCCCTTCAGTCTCCTGCGTTTGTAGATCTTCGCCTCGGCCCTTTAAAAGCGATCGCCCTACCTTAGAAATATCCAGTCGCTCCCGTAGCTTAAAGGCGTGATAGTTTGTGATTACAATCTTGTCGCGGGCAATGTCTGCCAACAAATCGTTTGGCACCAGTTCTCGACTCGCATAGTAGCTATCTGGATCATTGGGCTGAAGCACCCGCAGGCGATCGCGAATTGTAATCCCTGGCGTTACGATCAAGAAACCGCGAGTGAAACGCTTACTGAGAGGATGCCGCACCGCATTGACCGTTTGCCACGCAATCAGCATCGCCATTACGGTTGTTTTTCCGGCTCCGGTCGCCAACTTCAGCGCCACGCGCAGCAGTTCTGGATTGGCTGCTCCATTGGCGTTCTCAATATGCTTAAGAAACTGCTGTCCAACCTTTCCCAACTTTGGCGCAACTTCTGCTAGCCAAATTGCCGTTTCCACTGCCTCCACTTGACAGAAAAAAGGGCGAATGGCTTGAAACGGATGATTTCGCCAGTGCTTCAGCAGTCGCTCCGTTTCAGGTGTAACGCGCCACATTTCTGGATTCGGTAAGCGTCGCCAAGCTTCCACTTGTTCTCGGATACTATTAATAATCGGGTTAGGGTCGTACTGTTGTGCGTCTGTAGAGAGTCCATCCTCACCATATAAAATCAGTTCTTTTTGAATGCCCTGCCGTCGCTTTTTAGGTTTAGGAACACTCGGCGTTTTAAAATCAGCCCGTCGCCGCTTAGGAATAATTTGATTGGTGGGCTGACCGTCCTCTAATGCCCAATGCCGAGCAGGATATTCATAGGGCGAATTAAGAATGGGCTGCTCGAAGAATTGGTCGGTCATGGAATACGCCGCTTTTCAATCGTCAATGCACCACATCATATCAATTGAGAAGAAGCACAATAATCTAGAACGCTATGCTTCAGACGCTCCTTTACTGCAAGAGTGCGGTAAAATCTCAGAGATTTCGGATCGGCTTTGAGCCTGAATCCAGCATTGAATGTGCTTTTGAGGCCGTACCGCTTGCGCTAAGCGATTTTTTTTTACAATCATGGTCGGCTATCTTACCTCCCTTGCAATTTTTATTGCGACCTATGCCCTGTTTAGCCTAGGGCTTAACCTTCAGTGGGGCTTTACCGGACTGATTAACTTTGGTCATGTGGCCTTCCTCACCTTGGGTGCCTACGTGACGGTGCTGCTCTCGCTTAATGGGGTTCCTATTATTCTGGCAACCGCAGCAGGTGGCCTTTGTGCGGCGCTGTTGGGTCTATTGATTGGACTCTCTACCCTGCGCCTACGAGAAGACTACCTGGCGATCGTGACCATTGGCGTTGCGGAAGTGGTGCGCTTAATTGCCCTTAATGAAGAATGGCTCACAAAGGGTACCCGTGGGGTTTATAGCTATCCGCTTCCCCTCGATAAACTAGCGCCTAACATAGCGGTCAAACTTGGCATGATTGGCATTCTTGCCGGAATTTTTGGCATGGGGCTTTGGCAACTGTGGAAGTGGGTCAGTGTTTTACCCAACGAAGATAACGCTGTTCCCAGCGTTCGCCGCCTTACTCGCTCATCGCTCCCTTTCTTTGTTGGCTACGGGCTATGTCTAACAGTACTTGCCGTTATCCTTTGGCTTGGGTTTAGCGTCGATTTTGGGTTTCTGTTTGTGGCTGTTGTGCCGCTGGCGCTGGGCGTGGGTATCCCCTACCTTCAGTTTAAGCAGCCGATCGCCCACTTTAAGCAGCAGCCTTGGGGCACTCACGGGGCGATCGCCATAGCCACTTTCACCTTTAGCGTGGTGATGATGGCCTTTTGGGCAGATGTGCTTGGGTTGTGGGACTACACCTATAAAGCAGGGCTAATGTGGCTGCTGGTAGTCAGCGTTGCTATCGTATTCTGGCGGCTGGAGGCACTGGTCAATTCTCCCTGGGGGCGCGTCCTCAAGGCCATCCGAGAAGATGAAGATGTGGCAAAGGCGTTAGGCAAAAACGTATTTCGCTATAAGCTTCAGTCTTTGATGATTGGTGGGGCGATCGCAGGGTTAGCGGGGTCTTTCTACGCATGGCAGCTTACCTTCATTAACCCCGATGGCTTTATTTCGCTCCTCACTTTCCAAGCCTGGATTATTGTGGTGCTGGGCGGCTCGGGCAATAATGTTGGCACACTGCTCGGCTCCCTCATCTTTTGGGCTTATGATGCTGCGACTCGGTTTTTGCTGCCTGTGCTGCTGCCCCTAGACGATGCACGGCTAGGAGCTTTTCGAGTCATGGTGATTGGGCTGCTCATGATTGTTTTAATGATGTGGCGACCCCAGGGTATTTTAGGCAAAAAAGATGAGCTATCCCTTGGAAGATAACCCCATGACTGCATCCCAACTTTCCCCCCTGCTGTCTGCCAATGGCCTTTGTAAATCCTTTGGTGGCATCAAAGCGGTTCAAAATGTCACTCTTGAGGTAGAGCAGGGCAAAATTGTGGGGCTGATTGGTCCCAATGGGGCAGGTAAAACAACCCTGTTTAATCTGCTGTGTAACTTTATTTCTCCCGATCAAGGCTCTGTGCTGTTTGACGGAAAACCCATTCATACCATGCCCTGCCACAGCATTGCTCTTCAGGGCATGGTAAGGACGTTTCAAGTCGCTCGCGTGTTGTCGAAGCTCTCTGTGCTAGATAATCTGCTGCTGGCAGCGCCCCATCAAACGGGCGAAAAGCTCAGCAATACCTGGGTCTTTGCCCAGCGCCCCAGCATTGTAAACGAAGAAAAACGCCTCAGAAACCGCGCCGCTGAGATTTTGGAGTCTGTGGGGCTAAGCCACATGATTCATGCCTACGCAGGGTCGCTCTCTGGGGGTCAGCGCAAATTGCTAGAGATGGGTCGCGCCCTCATGACCAATCCTAAGCTCATTTTGCTCGATGAGCCTGCCGCTGGCGTTAACCCCACCCTGATTAAGCAAATCTGTGAACACGTCAAAATCTGGAACCAGCAGGGCATCACGTTTTTGGTGATTGAGCACAATATGGAGGTGATTATGTCTCTGTGCGATCGCGTGTGGGTGCTGGCAGAGGGACAAAACCTAATGTGCGGCACCCCAACGGAAGTCCAAAGCAATGCCAAGGTGCTGGAGGCTTACCTAGGAAATTAGGCAATGCCCTAACGATTTAAGGCTCTAACCCTTTAATGCTCGTCTAAAATTTTGTCGGTAGGATGCGCTCACTAGCATCACAGGCCACAGCAGCGTCAACGCAAAGCGAGACTGACTGTATTGGGTCTGTCCAAACCCCGTCCAGAATTTCCAAGCGCCGCCAACGTACACCGCTAACAGCAGGAAGGTGATTAAATTCATCATCACTATGCTCC
>JBGSVR010000203.1:0-1772 GCA_041752855.1 Thermosynechococcaceae cyanobacterium | reverse complement strand
CAGATGTACTGAAATTAGCTGCCTATATTAATCTTGCGGCTTTGTATAGTGATTCAAACCAGTGGACTCAGGCTGAAGCGCTATTGACCTATGTGTTGCTCATTGAGCCGGATCTGGCGATCGCCCATTACAACCTCGGCCTGGTTTATAAGGCTCAAGGAAACTTCAGTGCAGCAATTGCCGCCTATGAACAGGCGATCGCCCTTCAGCCCAACAACCCCGAAGCTCACCAAAACCTGGGTGTAGTCTACTTGAAACAGGGGAAGGTTCTAGAGAGTTTGGCGGCTTTTCAAGAGGCGATCGCCCTCCATACGCTCCAGGGCAACACTGCCGAAGCCCTTCGACTCCAGCAAACCTTATTAGAATTGGGCTTTCAGGCTTAGCTTTAGGCTACCTCAGCCCAACCTTTTCAAGCAGGATAAAGCAAGGACTTGAAATGTAAATTAAATGTAAAGGTTTTCTCAGAAAGCTAACCCCTTTAGGATCCTCAGCGTCTCTACAACCCTGTGCCAGAAGCCTTTTAACCTTGATCCCTCTCTATTCAAGGGCTAGATCGCTTACGCAATGAGCATTTCTACTCAGATAAAAATTTAGGATTTGTTCTTATACTTTTAGTTATAGCGAATCATAAAGAATCGTAAACATTTATTTTGTCTACGACCATGCGTGTTTTGGTCAGAGCGAATCCGCTTTTGCCAGACATTCGTTCTTAAACCATTATTTTTGTAAAGCCTTTTTATTGGAGAGTCATTCATGACCATAGCAATGGGGCGCGTGCCAGAGAGAGGCGTCTTCGACGTCATTGATGACTGGCTCAAGCGCGATCGCTTCGTATTCGTGGGCTGGTCTGGCCTACTGCTGTTTCCCTGTGCCTTCATGGCACTGGGCGGCTGGCTCACCGCCACCACCTTCGTCACCTCCTGGTATACCCACGGATTAGCCAGCTCTTATCTAGAAGGCGCTAACTTTATTACCGTGGCACTTTCTACCCCTGCCAACACCATGGGTCACTCCCTACTGTTGCTGTGGGGGCCTGAAGCTCAAGGCAACCTCACCCGCTGGTTTCAGCTCGGTGGCCTATGGCCTTTTGTGGCATTTCACGGTGCTTTTGCACTGATTGGATTCATGCTGCGGCAGTTTGAGATTGCACGTCTTGTGGGCATTCGTCCTTACAATGCGATCGCATTCTCTGGCCCAATTGCAGTGTTTGTCTCGGTCTTTTTGATTTACCCCCTCGGTCAATCGAGCTGGTTCTTTGCCCCCAGCTTTGGGGTTGCGGGTATTTTCCGATTCATTCTGTTTATTCAAGGGTTCCATAACTTCACACTCAACCCCTTTCACATGATGGGCGTTGCGGGTGTATTGGGCGGTGCATTGCTCTGTGCGATTCACGGTGCAACCGTTGAGAATACCTTGTTTGAAGATGGCGACCAGTCCAACACCTTTTCGGCGTTTACGCCCACCCAGTCTGAAGAGACTTATTCGATGGTGACAGCGAACCGATTCTGGTCACAGATTTTCGGAATTGCGTTTTCTAACAAACGCTGGCTGCACTTCTTCATGCTGTTTGTGCCCGTGACGGGATTGTGGATGGCTTCCATCGGCATTATCGGGATTGCGCTGAACCTGCGGTCTTATGACTTTATCAGTCAAGAGATTCGGGCAGCAGAAGACCCTGAGTTTGAGACGTTCTACACCAAGAACATTCTGCTCAATGAAGGTCTGAGAGCTTGGATGGCTCCTCAAGATCAGCCCCATGAACACTTCGTATT
>JBGSVR010000202.1:0-5682 GCA_041752855.1 Thermosynechococcaceae cyanobacterium | reverse complement strand
AAATCTTCGTCAATCAGGCTAATCGTGACGCGAAGATGTACCATAAATACCCTCCTAGATGCTGTGTAAATCCCTCTAGTTATTACCCTACCAGCCTTCCACGTTTAAGTGAGTAGTAACCAGACCTTATCAGCGCTAACGGCCAGATTGCGACCGCTGCACACCACCCTGATCCACTACTCAAGGTTATCTATATACCGAGTGAATTTCTCATTATTGAGCCGTCGCTCTCGCTCTCGTTCAGCCGCCGCTTTTTTGACAATCGCATTTCTAGTCCGCATAAACGAGCTGTATCCTGAGCTTAAGATTCTTCCGATGAAGCAAAAGATACCAGTTCTCGCTAAACTAGCCCTGTCACCAGAGGAACGCCCTTGACTAACGAAATCCTCTTCGTAAACCCCACTGCAAAGCCCACGCGACCCACACCTAAAGCACCCGCAGAAGCTTCAGCCCCGCAAGTGAAGCGCATTCGCATTGGTTGGGGCGCAGAAGGTCGCCAAGGTGTTGCCGCTCAGAGTGCAGAACAAGCCAACGCTTCAGCCGACGACAGGGAGCAGCCCCAGCGCGGCTTAGTGAAAGTCAGACGAACTGTATCATCTGAGTCGCGGTCATTCCCAGAAGCACCGCCCAGGATTGAGATGGGTCGAGTGGAACGCTATTCAAAGCTGGAGCAGATTCGTGGACAGCGGCTACTCTCCGAGAAATTGGATCAAGGACTGGATAAACGCCCTGCACTAGAACATCTCACCATCCTGCACAGCCAGAGTGCTCAGAAATACTGGATTGCAGACGCTGAGACAGGCGAGATATTCCTACGCCAATCCTTCGCAACGCTCCAGCACTGCCACGCAGCCGCAGCCGAGCTAGAGCAAACGTTTCATATGGCAGAGGTGCTAATGCTTAGGCCATCGGATACGATGGAGCGCATGGGAGAGCTGGTGCAACAACAGTGGCTGAGAGAGCGGGTTGCGGTGGTGTGCCATCATAAACATCAAGTAATGGATTAGCCCAAAATGAACAATCCTTCTCTGAGATCAGAACCCAGAAGCCAAAAATCACGAGTGCTAAAGACTAATTACGATGTCTCTTTATTGGGTTGGCTAGAAGAGTCTGGTCGCTTCATGGAACGAGAAATTGTGGTGGATCGGAAACTGTTGGAAGAAGAAGATGAATTTGCCGCTGCCCTCATTGGTGGTGATGACTATAGCGACGATGATGATGACGATGATTTCTCTGATAACGAGGACTAATAAGACTAGACGATAAATCCAAACCTATTCTGGAAGTCAGGGGAACGCAGCCATACCTACTGAGAACAGCTTGAGAAGCTAGAACGCTGCTGCCGGATGCTCCATTCCCTAAGCTGCCTCAAGCCAGTCGAAAATTTGCCCAAGCTGTTCCAGTGAAATCAGCCCATACTGCCATAGCGTAATGGGCAGGAAATCGGGCATGACGGCACACTTCTTCAGAGCCAAAGCGATCGCCGCTGCCGGAATGGCGAGATCCTTACTCAAAAACTGAATGAGACTATCTTGCTTTGCAGGACTCATAGGAGGCTAAATGAATTTATGTTACTTAAGTTAACACCTATTGTTAAGTAATGTAACCAAGCAGCTTATATGATTCACCGTAAGGGCTACCCAAGTATAAATACTCATCCAATGAATTAAGTTGACTGGCGTTAGCCCCAAAAGAAATCCCTGAGGCATAGCTTCAGGGATTTCTCGAACATAAACAGAATGTTTTGACTTTAGGCAGGACTTGCCTGTCCACGCCGATTGAAAAGATTAAGGATAGAGTCTTTCTCCAGAAGGCCGACTAGAACACCGTTATCGCGAATAACCGCCAAGGATAAAAGCCGATCTTGCTCTAGAAGCCTAACTACATCTAATAGCGGTTTCTCAGAATTGATAGTCTTCGAGACCTCAACAGGTTTAGCTAAGTCGCTGACCTGAGTGCTAGCCCAACGGTCATTTGGAATCGTGTTCAAATCGTTAACAGCGATCTCTCCCAAGAGATTGCCCTCGTCATCGACTGCCAAGAATCTTTGCCAGTTATTGCTGCGGCTAAAGATCAGCTTGTCAGCAAATTCCCTCAGAGAGAGACGACCCAACACAATAGGTCCATTAGGCGTCACCGCATCGGCTGCTGTCAGACCCTCAAACTGTTCGTGAACTCTGGCGTATTGAGCAGAACGTCCAGCATTTTGAAGAAGGAAAGACCCGATGAGGACATTCCAAATATTTCCAAGACTGCCAGAAATAATAAAGGGTAAAACCCCAGAAGCAATCGCTGCCCAGCCAAAAAACTGACCCACTCTGCTGGCAATTTTCACACCCTTAAAAGGATTCCCAGTTAGCTTCCAAACGGCAGCCTTGAGGATATTACCGCCATCAAGGGGCAAACCTGGAATGAGATTAAAGATAGCCAGAGTAAGGTTGACATAGGCTAACAGCCCCAAAATTGAGCCAGCAGGGCCTGTGAGCTGAAGGCTTCCCCCCACAAGGGTTGCGATGCCAAACAGTAAAAGGCTCACCAGTGGCCCAGCGATCGCCACCCAAAAAGCGCCTGCTGGTGTGTCGGATTCTTTTTCAAGATTGGCAAGACCGCCAAACAAAAACAAAGTAATCGAGTTGACCTGAATCCCTTGACGCAGGGCGACAAAACTATGGCCTAACTCATGGGCAACCACAGAGGCAAACAGCAGCAGAGCCGTCACAAGCCCCAAAAAGAGAGAGACGCCACCAGCCAAAGCAGGAAACTGAGCTGATAAGCCGTTTCCGTAAGTGAGTGTCACCAGCCCTAGCACTAAGAACCAGGAAGGATTGACATAGAAGGGAATACCGAAAAGGTTCCCGACGCGAATGTTGCCGTTCATAGCAGCGACCTTGATTGAGGTTCGAGGAAAACGTTTGTTGCTTCCTTCAGTCCTCATTGTAACGAAACATTACGAGGCTCTCATGTTTGGAGGGGTGGGGAAACCGACCTACGATGTACGGAAGACTAGGTAATTCAGTTTTGAACCATGAGTTGAAGGTAATTTTGATGGGCTGTGCCCCTTACGAATTACTTCTTTTAGTAGGGAGGCATTCGGGCTAGCGAGGATAATATGGGCGGAGTTACCCAGTCGGGAATGTGCTTATGATGGAGCAACCTGGATTTGAACAGCGGTCTATCCAGACTCGTCTTGGAGCAATGTCCTTCACTACCAATAGCGGTAGTTTTTGGAGCAATGAGGCTCAGAGGGATAAAGCCCTTCCATCCTTGGTCTTCCTGCATGGGTTTGGTGGCGGCTCCTCTGCCTACGAATGGTCTAAGGTTTACCCTGCGTTCGCAGACGAGTACCGCATTCTCGCGCCGGATTTGATTGGATGGGGAAGATCCGCGCATCCAATTCTGGAATATCGCACTGAAAACTATCTCGACACGATTTCCGAATTTCTAGAGCAGACGTGCCAGCGGGAGCCTGCGACAGTTATTGCGTCATCCTTGACAGCGGCCTTCACCATTCGCGTCGCGATTGCCCGTCCTGAGTTATTTAAAGCGCTCATCCTGGTTGCCCCTGCAGGACTCAAAGACTTTAATAAAGATGTCTCAAATAGTCTGTTTACCCAGCTCATCAGAACACCAGGGTTAGATCGCTTGCTGTATCAAGCCGCTGTGGCCAATGAAGTAGCGATTCGTCTCTTTTTGGAGCAGCAACAGTTTGCCAATCCCAAGAGAATCTATTCAGAAATGGTGGATGCATATCTAGAAAGTGCTCAGCAGGTTAATGCCGAATACAGCGCACTTGCGTTTGTTCGTGGAGATTTGAGCTTTGATCTGTCTGAGTACATTGAAGCCCTAAACATCCCGACAGTTATTGTGTGGGGGCAAAATGCTAAATTCACAAAACCGGATATTGGACAAAAATTAGCTCAACTGAACCCCAAGGCAATAAAGTATTTTCAGGTGCTAGAGAATGTGGGTTTGACACCTCAGCTTGAGATGCCCGAGGTATTGATCGCCCTCACCCGTAGATATTTAAGACTTTTACATTCCTAAAGGGAATAACTGGCATTATTTTTAGCCATATTCCTGACCACACCGTTACGAAAATGAAACGCTTAGACATTGAGCCATTTTTTGCGTTTAATCAGAAGCTAGAGCAACAGTCTGCTCAACGAATCAATCCTGATGGTTCACAGCCTGAGCAGCACCGTAAGCCAGGGCGATCGCATTAGCGCATCACCAGGGCGTATCAGCTTCAGCGACTGCAATCTGTTGAGCGAGAGCAGCCACTCCACGCGCCAGCACAAAATCCACTAGCCCCAGGCCACTCAGCAGCGTGACCTGACCCTGATGTTTTGAGACGGCCTTGGCAGTATCGCCAGTCCTACCCGTGTGAACGAAAAAGCCACCAGCAGCGCTGTACCGCCCAACGGTGTTCTCAAACTCCCGTAAGTGTGCCGCATCAATCAGACCTGCATAGCGCTTAGCCTGCACCAGATAAAGTTTGCCGTCTCGATAAATACGTCCATCAATACCGTCATCGCCCGTGTACCGCTCATTACGGACAACTTGATAGCCAGCATCCTTAAAGCAGTGCAGCAGCAGCTCCTCAAACACAAATGGATCGACGCGCCGCAGTGAACCGATGACGATTTTAAGCGCCTGGTCCGGTTCGACTGAAAGTATCTGTAACCTTAATTGATTTAAGACAAGTCTTGCCGTCTGGATATTCTGACGATGATTTTTCTTGAGATAATGATATTCAGGTAATGGCAGATGCTGAACAGGTTTGGTCTGCTGACTTTGCTTAGCTTCATCATTGGCAGCAGGATCCCATATCTGCCTCCACTCATCCAGTGCTGGTGGGGGCTTTACTTGACTGGGCGTTGCTGAAGACTTTGCCCTGACTGGACGCGATTTCAGCTCCTTTGTAATTCTGTGGTAAAGGGCGCTGAGTTCGCTTTTCTCACGCAACTGGCGATCGCGTTCTTGCTGCTTGCGTTTAGATTTTAGGCGCTTCAGGAGAAGCCAAGAAATTGAGATCAGAAACAGAACGCTGAGGAGAAAGAGCCACATCATAGGTTTTTCGGGTAAAAGATGTTGACTAGGGCGACCAGAGTAGCCCCCGACTATCCAGACTGCTTTGATAGCCCCTTCAGTGCGTCATTCAGCCCTTGCCCCAACGTACTACCGACCTTCTGCATCGCGCTTGTGGCGATCGCTTGGGTTTTAGAAAGGGCGATCACCTGAACTTGGTGCGTCCGTTTTGGGTCTGAACCGACTGAGAGGATAGCGCCAAGGACGAAGGCTAGAGCCATAGCTTTGGCGAGTCTTGCGGGTTTCAACTGTCTCAAGCCTCTCTACAAAATGAATGCTGGGAAGGGATGCCAGCGCTGATGACCGTAGCTTAGGCAGCGAGAGGAAAGTACCAGGAGTGGGAAGATTGGGAGGCCGTGAGATCGCCAAACTTTTGCGATGGCGATCGTTCCCCGCTCATCCTTCACCGCACGGCCTATCTGTGTTGATCACCAGCCCTCACATTCACGCTTTTGGGTCGTTTTTCTGCTGTTCTTTCGACTCAGTAGCCTTCTGGCACTGGACACAATTAGGGTCACGACAGGGGTGAGCGGTGCTTGTCACCCCAAGAACGAGGGCGATCATTGTCTGTCCAGCGAATGCATTAAATTGACG
>JBGSVR010000201.1:0-8774 GCA_041752855.1 Thermosynechococcaceae cyanobacterium | reverse complement strand
CTGCTGGAAACCTTAAAACTCAAGGGAGTGTGTTTCACCATGGATGCTCTGCACACTCAAAAAAAACGGTTAAGCAGATTATCGACAGTGGCAATGACTACCTGATTGCGGTGAAAGCGAATCAGCCCAATCTATTCCATGCAATCGCTCATCAGTTTGAGCAAGCTACAGTGATTAGCGTTCACTCCGAAGATGAGAACACCAGAGATCGACAAACCAACCGAACTGTCATGGTCATAGACACCGTCAAGGGCATTGACTCAGACTGGCTCGGAGTGCAGCGTTTCATCCGAGTACAACGGTCTGGTACAAGAGCCAATAAGCCCTATGAGGAAACGGTGTTTTACATGAGTTCTCTATGTTTAGATGCAGCGGGGTTTGCCCAACGAATTCGAGTGCATTGGCACATTGAGAATCGTCTGCATTGGCCTAAAGATGTTGTCCTTAAGGAGGATATCTCTCCCTTGTGCGATGGATATGCCCCCGTTAACTTCTCAATTGTGCGAACGATCTCAATGAATTTGTTTCGATACAATGGCTTTGCTTCTATCACCAAAGGTCTCAGACAGCTTGCTCATGATGTGCCTCGTCTATTTTTCTTTTTCCAATAAATCAGCCCTGCCTGGGAGGGGTGCCCGAAGGGCGGGGTGGGTTGTCAGTTGCGCAAAGCATTGCGACCTTAAGCACCCAAAAGACTGAGCCAAAAACTGAGGCTTTGTTACGAAACGAAACGTTTAGCTTTTCAGGATGTACATCAAGCCCTGATAATTTTAGTGACGCTGCCGCTACCTGAGCCTAGACTCAATAACCTCGCTGTCTGTCAGGTTACGGCTTTTGTTTGGGCTGATGACATTGCCTAGCCCGCCATTACTTACATTCATTAAAGATCCACGATTTTCATCGGCATAACACTGCACGGCTCAGGAGAAATTTTCATGATCGGCTCTATTAAAAAACTTTTTGCCTCCATTTTTGGAATTTTCGTCACGATCCTCAAGTTGCCCATCACCCTGATTACGCTACCCCTAAAGCTGCTGTCTTCCAAAAAAGATCCAGACTTAGCAGCAGCGCCAGCCAAACAGAAAAAAAAGAGCGGAGCCTTCTTTCTTGAAGCAGAAGATGCTCAAGGTGTGTCAACGCCAGCAGCAGCACCTGCCGCTAAAGCTAAAACGAAGGCTAAAACAAAGCCAGATCCCGTCGCTGCTGCTGCTCCCGCCGCAACTGCCACCGCACTTAACCTCCCACAGCCTGCAGTTTCCGTTAGCAATACGCCTGCACCCACCCCTGCTAGCAACTACACCGTCTTCGGGTCGCGCCGTCGTCCTGGAGCAAACATGAAGTCTTACCTAGACATGGCTAAAACCATTAAAAGCGCTTAAGTAAAGCGCTTACTTTAATTTCAATTTCTCTCAAACATTTAACCCGTCAGATGATGTCTGACGGGTTAAATGTTTTCAATCACTTTTTGAGCAGCGTAGAGTACCAATCGGCCTACCTCACACGACCCACTAAAGCTCTGGGCAGGATGAGCCTAAATAGGTTTCAAGACAAGAGGAAAACACCTCATAGATAAGCGTCAGCGGCTTGCCATCATGCCAAAACAGGTAGTAACGCCCCCAAAATGGGCCAGAACATCCAAAGGCAATTTCCAGCGCTTCCGAGTGCCCCAGAAAAGCCTCTCGGATATCTCGATATAGTTCCATCCGCAGGTTCGCCAAACTCGACCATATCGGGATAGAACGATTGCGTAAATATTCATCCACATGGCTCGCCTCCCACCAAGACGTTGCGTAAGCCAAGCGTTGACCCGATGCCGTTTTTAGCCAAACCTGTCGCCTTAAGCGTGGCCCAGGCACAGCCTGAATCAAATCTGGTGCGTGGTCAGCGTGCATTCCTATCAAGGACATATCCACCACATCCACAGAGATGGATTCCCCCGTCAAAAGCTGAAGGTGGCGGGTGGTAGAACCATCGCCTAACACTAAAACCTGCCAGGGTGGCGTCAGCAAATGACGAGGTACGCCATGAGGTAGCAGCGTCTCCTGATCGCCAAACCAGCTCGTCTCTAAACGCTGCCAGTCTCGTATACAAGACAAGCCATCCTGCGGAAAATCTGCGTCTATTTTCAAGGCATTCTTATTCAAGCAACTTTACAAAACTTAGAACTTATATCTGCATCATAGTTAGGATCGCAAATCTGAGCAAATCTGAGCCTGCCCCAAATCAGCAAAAAATGATTTACACAGGGAGTTCTGAGCATTTAAGAGTGCTTAGAAAGTCAAACATACAAATCTCTTATGTTTGACAAATCAAAACGTAAGACGTATGCCCTACAAGCAATTCAGCATTATTTCTGAGAAAAATAAATTTTTATATGAAGAAACGTAAACCTCATTTCAGCCTGTGGATAACTACCCGTTTTCTGTGGATAAACCTGTGGATAAACCTGTGGATAACTCGGCTTGCCTGTGGAATACTTTTTATCTTTCCACAGGCTGTGGATAACTCAGCAAAGTTATCCACAAGTTATCCACAGGGGGCAGGTGCCTTTAACGGTCGCTGAGCAAGGCTTTCAAAAAGTTATCCACAGTTTCCACAGCCCCTACTATAGCTACTAGTTTTAAATTTAAAAAGAAATAGGAATCGTTTAGAGCAAAAGTGATTTGTAGAAAATGCCCTTCTCGGAATTTGAAAAAAGGGTGGTAGGATGTTGGTCGCTACAAATTCGGGTCAATTGCATTCCACCTTTGTCAAGCAGTCCATTTTTTTTTTAAAAGCAGATTTTAAGCAGCGGCAGTATGAAGTTAGTTTGTTCCCAGAGTGACTTGAGTTCCAAACTTTCTTTAATAAGCAGAATTGTTCCGACCAACCCGACTCATCCCGTCCTCGCAAATGTGCTGCTTATTGCAGAGCCAGACCGCCTCGGACTATCAGTTTTTGATTTAAGCATCGGAATGCAGGTGTGGATCCCTGCAACAGTTGAAGCGACCGGATCTTTGACACTGCCTGCGCGCTTGTTTAGTGAAATTGTGTCTCGGCTCCCCAATCAAGAGGTTCGCCTTGAGACGGAAGACCTTGCGGTTTCGCTTTCCTGCGGTTCAGGACGCTATCAAATGCAGGGGCTTTCTGCCGATGAGTTTCCTGAGTTGCCCACGTTGGCCGAAATTGAGCCACTGCTGCTAGATACGGCAGTCTTGACAGATGGGCTTCAGTCCACGCTGTTTGCATCCAGTACAGATGAGAGTAAGCAGGTTTTGACAGGGCTACACATCAGCTCTTCTGCTGAAGGCTTGGAAATGGCAACCACGGACGGACATCGACTGGCGATCGCCCAGTTTCCAGACTCGAGCAATGCAGACCACATTGACGTCACCGTCCCAGCACGGGCGCTTCGAGAGCTAGAGCGAATGCTAGGGCGCACCGTCGCAATGGTAGAGGTTCGCTCTGATAAAACCCAGATTGTGTTTGAGCTGAAGTCTGAGCAGGGCATTGAGCGCCTAAGCTGCCGTCTGCTAGATGGTCAGTACCCTGCCTATAACCAGCTTGTGCCCAGCACCTTCGAGCGGCAGATGGCGGTAGATCGGCAGGCTTTTTTAAGCGGTGTAGACCGCATTGCCGTATTGGCAGCGCGCAAAAACAACATTATTCGCCTGCGGCTTGATCAAGAAAAGCAAAGTTTGTTTTTGTCTGCTGAAGCGCCAGAATTTGGCAGTGGCGAAGAATCCATTCCGGCACAGATTTCTGGAAAGTCCATTGAAATTGCCTTCAACGTCAAGTATCTCAGTGATGGGCTGAAGGCCGTTCACAGTAGCGAAATTCAAATGCAGCTAAACGCCGAAACCATGCCCGCCATTTTGTCCCCAGTCTCTGGACAAAAAGTCACCTATCTCATCATGCCTATCCAAATCCGGAATTAAGGCGTGGACGGCATTTGGAGCAAAATAAAATAAAAGCTTGCGTTTGAGACTAACAACAGCATATAGTTAAAGACTGTGTTTAATATCTAGGAACACCATGCCAAAGTTAAAAACGCGACGCTCCGCTGCAAAGCGATTCAAGCGCAGTGGTAGTGGAAAGTTTATGCGTCGCAAGGCCGGTAAAAACCACATCTTAGAACATAAGACAACGTCTCAAAAAACTCGGCTGTCTCACATGGCTGTAGTAGATGAGCGAGATGCTGGTAACGTCAGTCTTATGATGCCCTACGCCTAATTTTTGAGCGCACTACCTTTGCGCATAGAGTAACAACACTGGAAACAAGGACGAAGACATGACACGGGTCAAACGCGGTAACGTCGCTCGCAAGCGCCGCAAAAAAATTCTTAAGTTAGCTAAAGGCTTCCGAGGGTCACACTCTCGTTTGTTCCGTACCGCTAATCAACAGGTCATGAAGGCGCTGCGAAATGCCTATCGTGACCGTCGTAAGCGCAAGCGCGATTTCCGCCGCCTGTGGATTGCTCGGATCAATGCGGCTTCTCGTCTGCACGGAATGAGCTATAGCCAGTTGATTGGCAATCTCAAAAAAGCCGATGTTCTACTCAATCGTAAAATGTTGGCTCAGCTTGCAGTTCTAGATCCAGGTGGGTTTACCTCTGTTTTAGAAATTGCAGCTCAGGCAGCGAAAGCTTAGTTAACTTTTTGTTTTTGCGAGTGCTTAGCACTCTAAAGCTTAAATATCTTTACAAAAGAGGTGTGTAGTGTCAATTTGCATTACACACCTTTTTTGTATGAAAAGCCCAAAATTTGTGATTAGAGACCTAAAGCCCTAAGATACAATCTAACAATCTGTCTCTGGATAGGTTTTAATCTTGTTTACTCTTTAGTGTTTATTCTTTAGATTTCTCCGATGTCCACGAATGAACCTTCTTCAGCCCCTGCTTCTGAGCCAAAAATAGAGGCTGAGGTGGGTGCTGCACCTGAACCTAAAAAGACAATTTTTACGCCAATTCAAGAGGCTTGGGAGCGGTTCCCCTACAAACGCTCTCAAGGTTTATTTTGGCTTGTCGTTTTGGCAACCTCAACCTTGACTGGGGCGATCGCCTTTCAGTGGTTGACGGGTCTACCTCCTGTCCCAAGCTGCCGCAAGCTTTTTAAGGCAACACTTTCTGATTCTGGACAGCTTTACTGCGCCGATCAGTCGGCACGAAAGGGTGATGAAGCTTCTCTCTCAGCAGCACTTCAGTTGGCTGGTTCTATTACAGAATCAGACCCCTTATTTGAGCAATCTAGGCAGCTCTCCGATCATTGGTCTGAGTCAATTTTGGTGTTAGCCCGTAAAAAAGTAGAAGCGGGAGATCTCAAAAAAGGAATTGCTTTAGCCCAAAAAGTGCCTAAAACCAGCGGAGTATATGCAGACGCTCAAGCCATGATTCAAGATTGGCAGGGCAACTGGCAAAAAGGGGATGCAACCTTTAAGAAGGCTAAAGAAGCCATTCAGGATCAAAATTGGGGCTTGGCAATGGAGCAAGTCCGAGATTTGATGCAGCTTGGCAGCAGCTACTGGCAAGGGCAAGCGGACAAAATTGTAAAAGAAATGTCCGTTGAGCAAGAGGCATTTTATAAAATTGCTTCGGCTCAGGCCATTGCGGATTATGGAAGTCCCGAAGATTTTGCCAAGGCGATTCAGGCCGTTAGCAAAATTGACCCAAAGCGTCTGGCGCGTAAGCGTGTGGGTGAAAAGATTGACGAGTGGAGTGAAAAACTCGTTGCAATGGCTAAGTCAGCCCAATCGAATGGCGACTATGCGCAGATGGTAAATGCGGCGCAGAAGGTGCCGCCAACGGCTAAGGCTGCAACTGTCGCCGCTTCTTATCTACAGTTAGGTCGCGCGGGGACGGCAGCGAAGGATGAAACGCTGTGGTCTGCGATTCAGGCTCACGCTTTTTCGGCTCAAATTGACGCCAATACGCCTGTTTATGACCTGAGTAAAACGCAGCGTCAGAAATGGGAAGGGCAAATTCAGGCTTGGGGGCAGTTGGCAGTTGCCAAATGGTTTGCAGGGGTAGATCAGGTTTCGGGCTACAAACTGGCGGCGGAGCAGGCTGCGATGGTTGCCCCCGATCAGCCCCGCCGTGTGGAGGCTCAAACCTTAATTGCCTCTTGGACAAAGCAGGTTGGTTCGTTTCAAGATCGTCAGTTTATGGCTCGCGCGCAGCAGATGGCGGTGGATAACACCATTGCCAGCCTTCAGACTGCGATGACGGAAGCCGGTAAGGTTCTGTCAGGTCAGCCGCTGCGAGATGCGGCGCAAACCTTGGTCGCTCAATGGGGAAACGCGATTCAGCGGATTGAAGACCAGCCTATTTTAGATCAGGCGATCGCCCTTGCTAAAAAAGGCGACCTTACGGCGGCAATTCAGACCGCTGACAAAATAGGAGCGAATCGAGCGCTCCGTCAAGATGCGCAGGCGCGGGTAGGTGAATGGATTGCCCAGACCCAGGCCGCCGAAGATCGCCCGATTCTTAACGAAGCCGATGCGTTGGCGAGTGAAGGGAGACTATCAGAGGCGATCGCCCGTGCCTCCGATATTGGGTCTAACCGTGCAGTGTACGGAGAAGCGCAATCTAGAATTTCGGATTGGGCTGAGCGCCGTCGTCAGATTCGTGCAGAGAGTGAGCCAGCACCGCAGCCTTCTGAGTCGCCTTCTCCCAGCAGCAGCAATGATGCACCAGAAGACAGCGCCAGCGAGCAGCCGCCGCCGCCAAGGTCTGAGTCGCCGCCACCGTTAGGAAATGAACCCCCGTTACAGAACGGTGAGCCGCCACCCTTAGAGCCACTTCCTTAACATTGATAAGCTTGGTTGTTTGCTGTTAACGGTATTTCTGTCGCTGTCGATTTGAAGGCGTAGTGTGACAACGTGATAGGATGAACAGTTGACTGAACCTCATGGTTCAATACTTATTCGCGCGTCCATAACTCCTGAAAACATGCGCTTCTCCAAAATTTTGATTGCCAATCGTGGTGAAATTGCGCTCCGTATTCTGCGAACCTGTGAAGAACTCGGTATTGCAACGGTAGCCGTTCACTCCACGGTCGATCAGTCTGCACTACATGTACAGTTGGCGGATGAAGCCGTGTGTATTGGAGAAGCGCCCAGCGCGAAAAGCTATCTCAATATCCCTAATATTATTGCGGCGGCGCTAACGCGCAATGCGACAGCGATTCATCCGGGCTACGGCTTTTTAGCTGAAAATGCCAAGTTTGCTGAGATTTGTGCCGATCACCAAATTCAGTTTATTGGCCCCTCCCCTGATTCGATTCGTCGCATGGGCGATAAGTCTACTGCCAAAGAGACGATGCAAAAGGCGGGAGTGCCAACCGTGCCTGGGAGCGATGGCATTGTGGCTGATGAAGAGGTTGCAAAGGCGATCGCCGAGCAAATTGGCTTTCCGCTGATGGTGAAGGCTACCGCAGGGGGTGGCGGTCGCGGGATGCGTCTGGTGCGAGAGCCAGAAGATCTCGTTAAGCTCTTTTTAGCAGCCCAAGGCGAAGCGGAAGCGGCCTTTGGCAATGGCGATGTGTATATGGAAAAATTTATTGAAAAGCCTCGTCACATTGAGTTTCAGATTTTGGCAGATAGCCACGGCAACGTGGTGCATTTGGGTGAGCGCGACTGCTCAATTCAGCGCCGTCACCAAAAGCTGCTCGAGGAAGCACCCAGCGCGGCGTTAACGCCCGAACTGCGCCAAAAAATGGGGGATGCAGCGGTGAAAGCCGCCCAGTCGATTGGCTATGTGGGCGCTGGAACCGTTGAGTTTTTGCTAGATATCTCCGGCAATTTCTACTTCATGGAGATGAATACCCGCATCCAGGTCGAGCATCCCGTGACGGAGATGATTACGGGGCTAGATTTAATTGCCGAGCAAATCAAAATCGCCCAAGGCGACCCGCTGAGCTTTACCCAAGATCAGGTTTTGCTGCGGGGACACGCCATAGAGTGCCGCATTAACGCCGAAGACCCCAACCATAACTTTCGCCCCGCCCCAGGCCGCATTTTGGCCTACCTACCCCCAGGTGGCCCTGGTGTGCGCATGGATTCCCATGTTTACCCAGACTATGAAATTCCACCCTACTATGACTCTTTGATTGGCAAGCTGATTGTGTGGGGACCTGACCGACCGACGGCGATCGCCCGAATGCAGCGTGCCCTTCAAGAATGCGCCATCACGGGGGTTCCAACCACCATAGGGTTTCACCAAAAGATTTTGGCAAATGCCGAATTTCAGGCAGGGCTGGTGTACACCAACTTTGTCGAGCAGATGCAGGCTAAATCATCCTAAGTAGACCCTGTTGACCTAGCAGCATTTCACGGGCTAGGCTGACCAATCCAAACCAGATAATGGGCGTAATATCCACGCCGCCAATGGGCGGAATGACTTTGCGCGTGGCAACCAGCAGTGGCTCCGTGGGCCAATAGATCAAAATCCACGGGAATTTACCAAAGGGGACTTGAGGGTACCAGGTCAATACAATCCGAAAGACAAACAAAAGACACATGATGCCCAACAGCGGCCCAATTGTCCACAGTAATAGCGTTGCGGTATCCATTGATTTCAAGATCTTGGGGTTAAGGGCTGTTTTTAGTCTAAAACTTTGATGCCCTCAATGGTTCTTTTGGGATCAAGTTTAGAGACGACTTTAAATTAGTGCTTCTCAAGCGTCGGGCAACCCTCTAAGATTAAAGTAATGTTTTGATAGAAAACGGTTATGATGCCTGTTTTAATGACAATCACCCCTTCTCTGAATGGGTTCTTTATTGGTCTAGCGGCTGGCGG
>JBGSVR010000200.1:0-9182 GCA_041752855.1 Thermosynechococcaceae cyanobacterium | reverse complement strand
GAACGATTTGATATTGAGCAGTTAGCGACCGTTTGCGATGGATTTTCAGGATCTGAGATTGAGCAGGCGATTATTGCCGCCATGTATGAGGCATTTGCTCAAGATCGAGAGTTTACGCAGCTCGACATTATTGCTGCCAGTCGAGCGACCATGCCGCTGTCGCGCACCATGACCGAACAGGTCACAGCGCTACGAGACTGGGCTAGACAGCGTGCGCGTCCAGCAGCAGCTTCCGTCGCTGAATATCAGCGCCTGGAGTTTTAACAAGTTTTCTTCTGATCCCCCTCAGGAGGAAAAACTGACATCACGTCAGTTTCACCACCGCATCAATTCAATTCATCAGATTGAGCGGCATCTTCAGTCAAGTGTTGTATAACTCATCATCAAGTGGAGAATTATCACCATGTCACACTTCAGCACCCTCCGAACCAAAATCACCGATGCTGAAATCCTGAAGACTTCTCTCAAGGATTTAGGTGTTCAGTTGAAGACCGAAGCCGATGTACGCGGTTATCACGGTCAAAGAGTTCGGGCAGATATTGTTGCTGTACTCGAAGGCGAGTATGACCTCGGCTGGTCTAAGAATACCGATGGTACCTTTGACCTCATTGCTGACCTCTGGGGCGTTGCCAAAAAGCATAACCAAACCGAGTTAATCAATTCGATTAACCAAAAGTACGCGATTAACAAAACATTGCTTGAGGCTCAACGTCCTGGTCTCCAAAACGCTAATGTCAAGCTGGTTGTTCACAGCTAGGTTGTTCACGACTAGCCTCTCTGCGCGTTCCCAAAATATTTTAAGCCACCTCTCAGGAGGTGGCTTTTTTTATTAGCCCGCTTGCACGAATATGACCCTCTCCCCCAGCCCCTCTCCCAGAACAGGCGAGGGGAGCTAGGATTGATGCAAGAATTCATTGATTAAAGAGCGCTGCCTCCTTAAACTCGACCGCGCAGCGTCTGCGCCATTTCATTGGGTTTGGGTGAAGCTTCTAGAGCGGTTTCTTCATCAATACGGCCTTCTTCATAAAGTTCGTAGATGCACTGATTCATGGTCATCATGCCGTCGTAGGAGCATTGTGGAATAAGCTGTTCAATTGCCTCAATATCCCCTCGTAGGATGTAGTCTTTCACCGCGTCTGTGTTGACCATAATCTCGTGGATGGCGGCGCGTTTGCCGTCGGTGGTGCGCAGCAAAGACTGAGCAATAACGGCGACTAAAGATTCAGCCACCTGCATCCGCATGGGACCTTGTTCGTCTGGGTTGTACAGGTTCAAAATCCGCTCAATGGTTTTAACGGCGCTGTTGGTGTGCAGGGTTCCAAACACTAAGTGACCCGTTTGGGCTGCTTTGAGGGCTGTGTTGACCGTCTCGCGATCGCGCATTTCCCCAATCAATATAATGTCTGGGTCTTCTCGTAGGGATGCCTTGAGCGCATTATCAAACTTATGGGTGTGAATACCCACTTCCCGCTGGCGAATCATGCACTTGCGGCTTTTATGCACAAATTCAACGGGGTCTTCAATAGAGATAATGTGCTTGGGCATTTCTGAGTTGATGTAGTCTACCATTGCCGCGAGAGTGGTAGATTTACCAGAACCCGTGGGGCCAGTGACTAAAATCAGACCCTTGTGGTACTGGCATAGATCCCGAAAGATCATGGGAAGGCTCAATTCTTCTAAGGTTTTGATGCGGAGCGGAATCAGCCGCAGCACCATCCCAGGCCCATTGAGGCTGACAAAGACGTTAATCCGTATCCGCACGAGACCTTCGTATTGGTGCGCGCCATCAAATTCTAGGTCGTTATGAAAGTGCTGAATTTGTTCGGGCGATAGAATTTCCTCTAACCAGCATTCAAAGGTATCGGGATCTGTGACGGGGTAGCTGGTGAGTGCCATTCGACCGCGATCGCGGAACCGAGGTACTTCTCCAACGCCCAAGTGAACATCAGAAAAGTCGTTGTCATAGGCTTCGTTGACAAGGCTCTCTAGCGTAATCCCATTTGCAGGACGTTTTGCAATCCTCATCGTGGACTGGGTCGGTTCGCCTACTTCTGGAGAGCGATTGCCAAAGTTAGAGCCGCCAACAGCGGTGAAGGGAATTGTTGCGTTAGAACCAGGATGAGCTTGAGTGAAGCTAGGCAAGTCTAGGCCAGGGGCAGCATAGGTTTGTGTAGAAGAGCCGTTGAATGCCGTTTGATTGTGGGTAGGGGCATCGATCGCCATCGTTATGTCAACTTCCTTCCCTGCCATTGGGAAGTGAGGGGGTGGCGGGAGGGGAACCTTATGAGAGGGGGAAGGGGGCTGAGGAGCGTTTGTCATAGGAATAAGCCACTTACTAAGACGACACGGCAGGTTTCTAAACCTAAAAATATCGAGACTCAATAATCAAAATAGTTTGTTCTAGTATTGACCAATACCCTTCAAAAATAACGCTATCTATTTTTTATCCTTGAAAAAAGATTTGCTAATAGTGATTACCTGATTTACGGTGGTGGATAGCCGTGAGAGTCTCTCCATCGTTCACCGTTCCTGTCGTTACGACGGCATATACGAGCCAGTGATCGCCACAGTCCATCCGGTTTTCAACGGTACATTCTAGGTACGCAACGGCATCTTTGAGCGCGGGGCATCCATTTTGAACGGGCTGGGTTTCAACGCCCACAAAGCGATCTTCGCCTGGGCTGAAGGGTTTTAGGAAGTGTTTCATCAACCCTAGATGCTTGCCTTCGCCCAAAATATTGAGGACAAAGGCGTTGCCACGATAAAGCAGTGACTCGATCGCCCGATCTTTTGCAACTGCAATGGTGAGTCCTGGCGGGCTAAAGGTGGCTTGAGCAACCCAGTCTGCCAGCATTGCGCTGCTCACGTCATTTTGCCGTGCGGTGACGATACACAAAGAACCCACTAAGCGACCGACGGCCTGCACCGTTGGGTCTACCTGAGATTCTAGGCTCACTTTTTGGCGAGATTGGCGCGTTTTTTTGGCTTTTTTAAGGCTTTGGGCAAAGTCTGTACCCGCTTCTTCACAGCACTGAAGGGTTGCTGCTGTAGGCTTAAACTTCACGCGAATGGGATCAAACCCAAATTGGAATCCTGCGTCTTTAAGCTTGCTTTCAAGCAGGTCGATCGCCTCTCCACTCCAGCCATAGGAGCCAAAGACCCCTGCAAGCTTCAGCTTAGTGGCGCTTGCCATCACAATGCCTAGCGCCGTCATCACCTGAGTAGGCGCATGTCCGCCTAGGGTGGGCGACCCAATAATAAACCCATCAGCTTTTTCGACGGCGGCCTGCACTTCATCAGGGGTTGCCACCTCACAGTTAATGGCCTCCACCTGCACGCCAGACTTGGTGATACCACGGGCGATCGCCTGAGCTAGGGTAGCGGTATTTCCATAGGCCGAAGCGTACAGAAGTGCCACAGCTAGCTCCTGCGCTTTCTGGGCTTGACCCCAAGTTTTATAAGCTTTGGTGAGGTCTTCAAACCCGTACTTCACGAGTGGACCGTGCCCTGTGGCATAAACTTTTGCCGGATACTCCGCCAATTTGTCTAAGGTAATTTCGACCTGACGGGCATTCGGAGCCATTAAACAGTCAAAGTAGTACTGCCGATCTTCTTGGATAGACTGGAACCCCTCATCAAACACCTGATCGCCGCAGATGTGGGCACCAAAAAACTTATCGCTAAACAAAATTTGGGTAGCAGGGTCGTAAGTGCAGATACTGGTTGGCCAACGTGGTGTGGAAGTTTGAGTCAGCGAGAGAAGATGGCCTTGCCCTAAATCCAAGGTTTCGTCCCCGCGTACAGTTTGTACCTTCGACGCTAGGTCAGGGAGCGCTTCTTTGAGCACAATTGACCCTGGGTTAGACGCAATAATAATGGCCTGAGGCACAATGTCTAACAGGGCTTTGAGCGTGACACAGCGGTTGGGGTTCACCCGACTCATGATGATGTAGTCGATGGTGGTGGGTTCTATCCGTGCCTGGAGCGCGTCTAGGAAAAGTTCGGTAAAAGTTTCGCCTGGTGGATCCACCAGGGCGACTTTATCTGCACGAATCAGATAGCTATTGGCGGTGGTGCCCCGCTGAAGACCGTACTCAATTTCAAACTTTAGCCGCGTCCAACTGCGCGATCGCAAAATGGTTGTTTCTGGGGCAATCGGCATGACCTGAACGTCTCTGGGTTTCGCTGTTGTCATGACTTTAGCCCTCCAATGGCGGCTACAACCCGCTTAGATTTTATAGTAGCAGCAGCGATAATTCTTGAGTATTTGATCTTCAGCACCCGAAGATTCAGAAAAACACTCAATTTGCCTCAAGCCATTCATTCAGCTGGGCAGATATATTAAGAGCATGACACAACCGGTCGAAGACACGACTCCAAAAGCAACGGCGGCGAAACCATCCATTCTGTCCCTGATTTTGGCAGCATTAGGCGGCGGAGCATTGGCATTTATTTTGCTTCAGCTCCAGTTCAGCGTATGGATTGAACCCTCAACGTCTAAAGATTCTACGCCCCCTGTCATAGAGGTTGCGCCCAGTCCTACGGCATTACCATCAGTAACGCCCTCTGTGTTAATCGTTCAGCCATCCCTCGCTAATGGCCTGCGAATCCGCAATACCAGTCCATATCCCATCCGCGTTGTGTTGCTATCTCAGCAGTCTACCCAAAATAATTCGCCTGCCAATGCCTATCGCGCCCCTGTACACTGGGACTTTGCGCCCAAGGAAGGGATCGGTGCAGGGCTTCTGCTTTCGTTGCCTGAAGGAAATCTGACCTTAAGAAAGGGAGACGTACTGGTTGCCTTTGCTCTGGATGGCTCTCGTCACTATTGGGGACCTTATGTTGTGGGAGAGACGCCTGGATTATCCCGTTCGGCAGCATCTGAATGGCAGCTTGTGATACCGTCGCTTTAGCGCAAGAAAGCGATTTATGCTTTTACGACTCAATATTATTCCGTATTGGTGCTTTGGAGTATTTTGATAATGCCGCGTTCCATGATCTTAGTTGCGGCTTCTGAGGCTGCGTTATTGACTGCCATCACGGCAGACCTTGAGCAGTCTGGCTATGAGTTTCAGGCTGTGCATCATCCAGATGAAGTTTTTAGGAAAACACGCGAAATTCAGCCTGCGCTGCTGGTCGTTGAAGAGCATTTTTCCCAAGGGTCAGGATTTGATATTTGCAAACAGCTACGACTAGAGGGCGCGACCTTTCCTCTCCTCGTCATTATGGATACCGATACGGTTGAAGATCGGGTGGCCTGTCTTCTGGCAGGTGCGGATGACTACTTTGTGAAGCCCTATCGCAGCGATACCTTCGTCAAGCAGATTCATCTTTACCTTCAGCCTTCAAATGCAAGCCAGGGCGAAACTCTTAAGTTTGACAACCTGGTCTTAGATCTCAATACACGGGTTGCGAGTCGAGGGGGGCAGCCGATTAGCCTCACCATGAAAGAATATGACTTACTCAAGTATTTGCTAGAGCACCCCAGAGAAGTGCTAACCCGCGACCAAATTTTAGAGAATGTCTGGGGCTATGACTTTTTGGGTGAGTCTAATGTCATTGAGGTGTATATTCGATACCTACGTCTCAAAATTGAAGGGGACGGCGAAAAGAAATTAATCTATACCGTGCGTGGCGTAGGCTATGCCTTGCGAGATGCTTAAAAAACGTCAGCCTCTATTCTACGGACTTACCCTCGTCTGCTGTACTAGCCTGCTGCTGCTCTCCTGTGATCCAATCCATCGGACTCAGGCAGAGCCAACCGTGGCGACTTCAGCGAGGGAGCTACCTGGTCAAGTACTTCCCATTACGGCAACGGCTAAGATTGCCAATCAGGTTTTTGATTTAGAAGTTGCAAAAAGTCGCCAACAGCAGGCAATTGGGCTAATGTACCGCACTTTTTTGCCCGCCAACCGAGGGATGCTGTTTCCGTTTAATCCACCGCAGTCTGTGCAGTTTTGGATGAAACACTGCCGACTGCCCTTAGACATGATTTTTCTGCGCCAGGGCAAAGTCATTGCGATCGCCGCCAATACTCCCCCCTGTAAATCTGATCCTTGTCCTGTCTATGGGCCTAATGAACTGACAGATCAGGTCATTGAGATTCGGGGCGGTCTAGCTGCCAGCATTGGGCTAAAGGTAGGAGCCAATATCGAAGTTCAACCGCTCCAAGTACCTCGCTAAATCTATCAAATGACGGTTGACGGATTCTACTTTTATTATTGAAGTTAGATATTTTTTGATGTCTTATAAAAAAGCCACTTCATTGTATTTATCTAAAATCACAGCATAATTTTAATTAAGCACAGCAAAGACTTATTTCTTAATAAATATTTATTTAGGTTTATTTTTAGAGATAGTTTTCTAAGCAAAATCTAAAGAAAATCTAAACGCATGAATTTAAGACTATTCAGTCTAAAGCCCGCTCCATAATGATTGTGGGGATTTGCCTTCGCAAAAGGCACTTCGTTAAGAAACCTATAATTAAAAAGGGTAAAAGCTTTTGCTGCGTAAATGAATTAAATACTTATGATTCAACGATGCAAAATTTATTTGGAATTTTACCCATCATTAGCGCGATAACTTTTTTATGCTGTGCAATGTTTAATGGTCAAACTCAGCAGCATTCAACTTAAGACTGCTTCAACATTTTTATATTCAAAATTTAGAGCAGCAATGTAATCTTGTGACACACTCTAATTTTTCTTGCCGATACTGTAAATATTACGATTTTGTCGGACATCGCGGGGGTGAGTGCCAACAGCTAGGCGTTGCCGTGCAGGGACAATGGACGGCATGTCCCCTTATGATTCCAAACGTTAACCCCACCACCCGAACCTTCGATCAGCAACCTGTATTGTCGGAAGCTCAGAGTGCTGCACTGCTCTACTTACGGATTTCCTCTAACGCACGGCTAGATCCATTGCCAAAACTGGCTTCAGCTTAGCGTTTTGCTGTATGAGCATCATTTAGAAGGTTTCTGACCTACTTGGTGGTGCAGAAAACTCATGAAACTCTTATGAATGAAAGATTATGGGCAAAATAGCAATTTTGGAGAAATCCCAAGATTTGAACGAAGGCAGAGGATTTTAGACTCTAGTTTGATCGTTCATGTTGTTTATCATGAGAATCAAAAAAGTTTTCTACACCACCAAGTGTCCTTGCCTTTTATCCGAACAGTATTGAGAAATCAGGTTCTATGATCTGCTGTGACAAAACCAGCCCCAAAAGATTTTTGGAAATAGGGTTACACGCTACTGTTATGAATACCCAAAAGCACTCTCAATTAAGCTGTTTGAGCCAAAATCTTATGATAACGAGCCAACGCTGTCAGGGGGAAATGCTGGTAGTAAAGGTTATAGCGCAGGTAAAAATGCCCTGGAAATCCAGTGCCTGTATAGTAGGGTTCTTCCCAGCTCCCGTCAGGTTTTTGGGTTTCAATTAAGTGCTGAATGCCAAGCTCAATGGCGGTCATTGCATAGTCTGTTCCTGCGTCTCTCGCTGCCAAAAGCCCTATCAGCGCCCAGGCGGTCTGAGAGGGTGTGCTAGGGCCTTGGCCTTTTAAGCTAGGGTCGTCGTAACTTTTGCAGGTTTCTCCCCAGCCGCCATCTGCATTTTGGCAGCTTACCAACCAAGCAGCACCGCGCTGGATCTCTGTCGGAAAACGCTTGGGGTCTATGAGCGCCAGCGCAGCCAGTACGCCGCTGGTGCCGTAGATGTAGTTTACGCCCCACCGTCCAAACCAGCAGCCTTCTGGTTCTTGCTCTTTAATCAGGTACTCCAGGGCACGCTCTACACTCTGGGTTCCGGTGGTGGCACCACAGCGACCCACCATTTCTAAGACCCGTGCCGTAACGTCGGCGGTATTGGGGTCAATCATGGCCTTCAGATCGCCGTAGGGATGATCGTTGAGCCAGTCTTGATCGTTGTCGATATCAAAAGCAGCCCATCCCCCTGGACGACACTGCATTGAGGCTACCCACTGAATCGAACGGGCGATCGCCGCATCTTTCGCTTTCTCATCAGGTAATGTCACCTCATTGAGCGCCATGACCACCACAGCCGTATCGTCTACATCGGGGTAGTAATTGTTGATAAATTCAAACGCCCAGCCCCCGGGCTGACCCGTCGGGTTTTTGACCGACCAGTCACCATAGTCTAAAATCTGCTGCGCCACCAGCCATTCACCTGCCTTTACCAGCAGTGGATGGGTTCGCTCTAGACCAGACTCTGCCAACGCCCGCACCGCCAGTGCCGTATCCCACACAGGCGAAAGACAGGGCTGAATCCAGTAGGTGTCTTCGGTTTCAACGGCAAAGCGCGCCACGGCCTCAAAGCCTCGCCGCACGGTCGGATCGTTGACGCTGTAGTTGAGGGTTTTCATCATCAAGAGCGCATTGAGCATGGGCGGGATAATGCCGCCCCAGTCGCCCGTGGGTTCTTGGCGCTCTAACATCCAGCGTTCGGCTGCTTTTAGCCCTTCTTCCCGGAAAGGGACTAGGTTAAACTGCTCTGCTAGCTTAAAGGCTCCATCTAGCGCCAGAAAAATATCAGTCCAGTCGCCCTTAAGTTTGGGGCTAAAGGACACCTGATCTCGCCCTTCAACATAAAGTTCATCCAGAGACAGTTTGGGAGTTGTCTTAAAGACGGGTTTACGATCTAGCACAATAAACAGTGGCACCGTACTTTCCCGCGCCCAACTCGAAAGTTCGTAAATGTTAAAGGGTGCAAAGTCTGGCAGCAGCATGACCCACGGCGGTAATGCAGGAAGACCACGCCAGTCGTAGCACCCGATCAACGCCAGATGCAGCCTGGTAAACACCCGCGTTTGGGTAATGCCGCCTCTAGAAAGAATAAAAAACTTGGCTTTCACTAACGCAGGGTCAGAAACCGGAACGCCCAACAGCCGCAGCGCCATGTAGGCTTCGACCGAAACGCTCAGGTTGCCACCATCCTCAACATAAAGCTCCCAGCCGCCGTGGTCGCGCTGATGCTGGCGCAGGTAGGTTTCAGTCTTATGGAGGGGGTAGCTGGCGTCTGTGCCCCAAATTTTATGCAAGAGCACCACTTCTGCGGTGATGGTGACGTTAGACTCCAGATCTGCCCACCAGTATCCTTCGGGGAATTGACGACCCAGAAGGTGGTTTTGACTGGCGGCGATCGCCTCATCTAAGCGGTCTTCT
>JBGSVR010000199.1:0-4946 GCA_041752855.1 Thermosynechococcaceae cyanobacterium | reverse complement strand
CCTAAAAACAGGCCATCCATCCAGCGCAGCACCAGCGGCACCTTATAGCCCACCGTGAGCCTCACAATGCTGCCCTCTTCCTTGCGATCGTAAAAGCGAATGGCTCCCTTGTTAGGGAGACCATCCACAGACTCCCACTGAATAATCTGATTGGGAATTGCCTTAAGAATGCGCGAAAGCCAGGTAAATTCAAAGCTGCCGCTGGCGAGTTTCCACCGCGAAAGTTCCGGCTGATCGTCTAAAATCTTGACCGACTCAATCCACTTCATCCAGTTGGGCATTTGCTCTAGGTCTGACCAAAGCTGCCACACGACATCTACCGAAACTGGAAGCTCTACCTGAGCGCTATGTTCTAGCCAATCAGCCATTGTTCAATCGCTCCAAAGGTTAAGTGGCTAAAGCAGGCGCTGCCGCCTGAGTTAAAACTTCAGCCTGTGCCAGAATGGCGCGGGCTGCTTGTCGTCCAGAAAGGGTTGCGCCCTCCATGCTGTCAATGTAGTCCTGCTGCGTATAGCTGCCCGCCACAAAGAAATTGCTCACGGGCGTTTTTTGGTCAGGTCGATAGGGATCCATGCCTGGAGCCTCTTGATATAGAGACTGCGCTAGCTTCACCACACTATACCAGGTCATATTTAGCTCCCGTGCTGAGGGAAACAGCTCATGAATTTGATGCAGGGCGTGCTGGGCGATCGCCTCATTACTCATCTTAATAAATGGATCGCCAGGGGTCAGCACAAGCTGAATCAGTGACCCTTGCCCTTCTTTGTAATAGTCTTTGGGGCTGGCTAAAGCCAAATCTGCAAAACAAGAAAAATCTGCATCAGAGCTATAGAGTAGATTGTCTAAACCCGCCGCATGGTCAAGCTGCTTGCGCTCTTTTTCGTCTTGCAGCTCCGTCACCCAGCCATCAAACCGAAGCTGAACCGTCGCCACCGGAACCGCCTTAAGCTTATAGATATTGTCGAACTCCGACCACTGCCGCCATGCTTGGGGCAAAAGCTTTTGAATCCCAGGCACGTCACAGGCCGCAACATAGGCATCCGCCGTCACCGTTTCTTCTAGGTCGCCCTTGGCAATTCGTAGCCCCGTTACGCGAATTTGCTCATCCTCACCCTCAAACAACACTTCGCGGGTTTGGCGACGTGTATGAACCTTACCGCCTCTAGCTTCAATGTAGTCCACCAGCGGCTTAATCAGATATTCTGCCGGAGAACCCGCCAATAAATTGAGTTTAGATGCTTCTGTTTTAGTGGCAAACATCAAAAAAATGGTGAGCATACATCGCGCTGAAATATTTTCCGTGTCGATGAATCCCAATGCCAGGGCGATCGGATCCCAAAGTTTGCGGAGACTTTGGTTATTACCACCATGCGCCCGAAACCAGTCGGCAAAGCTCATTCTGTCCAAAGACCGAATCCACTTCATTGCAACGTCGTAGCTCACCAACCCTGGAACGACCGGACTGGTACCCAATGCCAATGCATTCTGAATTTTGTCTAGCCAAGAAAGCTGATTGGTTGTAAAAAACGCCTTAAGTCCATTAAATGGCGCGCCGAGCGCAAACCGAAAATCAAGCTGTCCTAGCTTGCCACCACGATTGACAAAGGTATGAGTGTGAGACTTGGGCAGTAAGTTCTCAAAAGAACCCACCTTTCGCATCAGTTCAAACAAATTGGCATAGTTAAAGAAAAAGACGTGCAGCCCCATCTCAATATGGTTGCCATTAGGGTCGATCCAGCTTCCGGCCTTCCCCCCCACAAACGGACGAGACTCAAATAGCTCAACTTCGTGGCCTGCATCCACTAAGTCAATGGCAGTCACCAGTCCCGCCAGTCCTGCACCAATAATTGCAACCCGCATGTTCTCTTTCTCAGCCGAATTTGCTGTACTATTTGCTTTACATATTGTAATGGGATTAGGGGATCAGTGAACTCACAGCCATCTCTGCATATCTTGTCAAAGAGTGCCCAGGTACCTTCCACTAGAATTTTCTTTGGCTTAGGCAAAAATTATCGCTGAAGGCTTCTGAACCGTCTAGGTTGGGTACTATTAGTAGAGAGACTCACCATCTGGGGTAGCGACTTGTGGCTGAACGGGCTAATGATGAAATTCTTCAACTTGCGGGCCAGGGGAATTTACAGGCTTTGTCGGTCTACTTAAACCGCCACCTGATTCCAAGCGGTGCCCACGTTAAGGTCAAGCAAAAAGATGAGTCTTTGCACGTTCTGATTGTCGTGATGTCAGAATCTGAGAATGCTGGGCTAATTACTGCGGTTCAAGATCTATTGCTTAGGCTAAAGCCCGTCCATGTTAAGCGGGTCAAAATTTATACGCAAATTTTAGGCCAGAAGCAGGCCAGCCTAAGACAGCAATTTGCAATGTCGCCAATGCCTGAATCTCAAGCGTCAAAAGCTCCTGCTTCAGTGAGTCTACCTAATCTTGCACCGTCTAAATCTCAGCAGCCACAGCATTTTTCTTTAGTTGCTCCATCTTCTGGGGCAAAAGGGACGTACCCAAAAAGCGCTAATTCTTATAATTTAAGCCCTTCCGTTTCCAAGAAGTTAACCTCAGGCTCCAAACCACGGCGTTACTCAGTCATAGAATTTATTACCCAGGCCACCAACATTGAGGACTTGAGAGTTCTCTATGACCATCCATTCTTCACGAGTATTTGCCCCCACTGTCAGCATTCATTTCCGCCGTCAGGCTCTCCTCCCGCCTATTGGGACTGCCCTAAATGCGGTTGGAAAGATGACCTCAGCCCAATTGTTCCGTCAAAAACGGTTCATGATGACAGCAATCAAATCTCTTTGACCGAAAGTAAACGTCTGGGAGACTACTTGATTGAGGCTGGGCTGTTGACACCCTCACAGGTAGAGGTTGCTTTGGCTGACCAAGTCACCACACAGTTAAGGTTTGGAGACGTGCTGATTCGACGGGGATGGGTTAAGGAAGAAACCATCGAATATTTGATGCAGAAAGTGATTTTACCGGAACGGACAGGCCAACAGAATGAGGCTTCATATTTGGAGTCGAGCCGGAATCTGCTGAAGACGCTTTTAAGGATTCGTCCTAACCCACAAGCATCAGATTTGCAGTTTACCCCTCTCCCAACACCTTCTCTAGAAAATTTAGATCCTCCCAAAGAGTCGATTCAAAAAAGTGACGGCGGAAGTCCCGATGACAAAAGTACCGATGACAAAGAATCTGTTCCGGAACCTAAGTTGGAACCTAAGTTGGAGCCGAAAGCGATGCCTTTTCTGTCGGGCAAGCTTGCGAATGAACGAGAAACGCTGATTTTGCCAGATGTTGAGCTAGACGAACTGGATGCTTATCTCAACGGATCTCAAGATAAAAAAATGCTGTAGCGTCTGGGACACTACAGCATGAAGGAATTTTGTTTCGCCTTAGGACGCTAGAGCAACTTCTACCATTTGCTGAAGTTCACCCTGCTGATATAGCTCAATTAATACATCTGAACCACCTACAAATTCACCATTGATGTAAACCTGCGGGATGGTAGGCCAGTTGGAATATTCTTTAATGCCTTGGCGAATATCAGCATCTTGTAAAACGTCTACGGTTTCATAGGGTGCGCCAAGAGAATTTAGAATCTGCACGGCATTATTTGAAAAACCGCACTGGGGCATCAGTTTAGAGCCTTTCATAAACACAACAATTTTGTTGGCTGTAACAACATCTTTAATTCGCGTTTGCAGTTCAGGGGTCATAAAAATATCCTCTTAAAGTCACGACACGGCTAATCAAAATTTATCAAAACGGCTGAAGTTTAAGAGAAAAGCTGAGCGCTAGCCGTGTGAAGCAGCGATCGCCGCTGTCTCTGCTTCAGCCCATTTTTCGGGGGTGTAAGTTTTCAGTGCAAAAGCATGAATTTGATCCGTTGCCATTGCCTGATTCACCGCGCCATAGACCAACCGATGCTGCTGGACTAGCGACTTCCCTGCAAATGCAGTGGACACAACCGTCACCTGATAGTGGTCGCCACCCCCAGTGAGGTCTTGCACCAGAACTTCTGCATCGGGCAATCCAGCCTGAATGAGCTGCTGAACCTCTTCTGGTCTAATCATAAACGCACCTCATAAACACACCCTATGCCTTGACTTATTAACCTTAGCGTTTGTGAGAGCATGGTGCCGATTACTTCTGAGCTGGTGGAGTTGCGCCAGCAGGAGGCGCACTACTGGGCGTTCTGGGATAGGGCACATCAACAAACCCTAGTTCAAAGAGCTGCTGATAAGATTTTGTCCCTAGGTCACGACTGGGGTTTTGGCTGCGAATAATTTCAATGAGCAGCGGAATAGCCTGCTCAGGCTTGTTTTGAGCGCGATAGACCAGTGCCAACTGATAGGTAGATTGATCGCGAATTTGGGCAGAGCTTAGGGCTTTAAGCCGCAGGCTGTCTGAAGCACGATTATCAATGCCAAGGAAAGAGCCTGCAAGCGCTTGATAAAAATTAGAAAGCTGATTGGAAACCTGTCTGGCATCCTGTAGCTTGGTGGCAGCTAAGCTATAGTTTTGTGCAGAGACGGCACTTTCTGCTTCTTTAAGCAGACGTCTGGTTGCTTCAATACTAAACAGCCCACCTTGACCACCAGAGGGGCTAATGATTTGAACGTTGCTGGGCACCGCAGGCTGGGCTGCGCCACTTCCATTAAAGTCTCCTGCTTTTTGAGCATTAGCAACTGCGGAAGACAGTAAAACCAATAATAGAGAAGACACTGTACCGACAGCCCCAAGCCCTAATGGACGCTGCCGCTGTTTACCAACCATTCCAAATGACACCATGGATGCACTCTGTAGTTTGTCTAAGTAGATTTGTTGAGGCAAATTTTAAGCGATAAGCTCCGCAACATCTTATCATTTGAAGCTTCGATGGGGACGCCGCACGACTATGGCGCTATCGTACTCGCCTGAAACTACCACCA
>JBGSVR010000198.1:0-5294 GCA_041752855.1 Thermosynechococcaceae cyanobacterium | reverse complement strand
ATTGATATTGATAGTCTGGTGGAGGAAATAGAAGGGTTGGCAGGGCGTGATCGACGGGAGCTAAAAAATCGACTGATTGTATTGCTGAGCCATCTCATTAAGCGCCTTTACGTTGATTTGCCCGACGATTATCGAGGTTGGGAATTGACCATTCGCGAACAGCGCAGACAGTTAAGCGATCTACTGGAACAATCACCCAGTCTGCGAAACTATTGGATTGAGGTTTTTTCGGTAGCCTGGGAAACTGCACTTTCAGAAATAAGAGAGGAATATCCTCAAGCTCACTTGCCAGATCAGTGGAGGTTTATTACTGAAATTGATGCCTTCTTGATTGAGAAGTTTTGGAACAGGGATGAGTAATTTTCTTAAAATAGTTAAAACTTGATAATGTTGCCCATCAACCGCCGTAAATAAACTCTGCATCATATTAATTGACTCTCAATGGTCGGTGTGTATGGGCGTTGTTAGAAATATTCATTGAGGCTACAGACCATCAGAAAACAACGTCCGTATACTGGTGAATGATAAGCTTGACCGTGTGATTTGTACCTTAGAGCAAACGCAGAAAATTTTCTGGCTGGGTACAGTGAGCTAATTGATTTCCCCCAAAGTGTCCCTCTTGTGAATTTTCTACGCTCTGATCCTTTCTAGCTGTTCATCTGCCACATCGTACAAAGTGCGCAGCTCCTTCAATTTCTCTTCATCGGGCTGCCAGAACCCGCGCCCATTGGCTTCTAGCATTCGTCCCACAATATTGCGAAACGCCGCAGGGTTCGCCTTGCGAAGTTTTTCTGCCATCTCAGCATCTAGAGCATAGGTATCAGCGGCTTGGTCATAGACCCAATTTTCTTGGAAGTCTGCCGTCCCGCCCCAGCCAATCAGTGCCGTCATTCGCTGAGAAATTTCGTAGGCACCGCCAGATCCTTGCGCTGCCATTGCATTTGCCCACTTAGGATTGAGTAGTTTAGTGCGGTACTCCATCCGCAGTAGTTCTTCTAACTTTCGTGGCGTTGTATCTTTAGAAAAACTTTCTACAAAGCTGGCGGTCACGCTTTGGTTTTGCTGCTGCTCCGCTGCTTTTTTGAGCGCTCCGGTATTGGCGTAGTATTCCTGAATATCGGTCAGGCCATACTCCACAGAATCAATTTGCTGCACGATGCGACCTGTGCTTTTGAGCAGCGTGTCTAAAATTTCAGGACGGGCTTTACCTTTTTCATTGCGTCCATAGCTAAAAGCATTGCGGCTTTTCCAGGTGTCGCCGAGTTCTTCACCTGTTTCCCAGCTAGAATCCGTGACGCGATCATTTACCAAAGAGCCAAATTCGCCCGATGGATTTGAGAATAGTCTGGCTGAAGAGTTTTCAACGCCTTGAGCTTTAAGAGATAGCGCATGTTTGCGGATGAAATTTTGATCTTCCGGCTCATCGGCATCGGCAGCACGTTGAAAGAGATCGTCCAGTAACTCAATAATGTTCACAAAACTATCGCGGAAAATGCCCGATAGGTTTGCTAACACGTCAATGCGAGGGCGACCGAGTTCTGCTAAGGACTTTAGCTCATACCGGACGATGCGCCCTGTCCCTTCTTTGAGGGGTGCTGCACCCACTAGCTCTAGCAAAATGCCTAAAGATTCGCCTTTAGTTTTAATGGCATCTAATCCCCACAGCATCACGGCGATCGTTTCGGGGTAGTTGCCGTGATGCTCTTGCAGATGCTGAGCAATAAGCTGCTGGGCAATCTGACGACCGCGCTCGTAAGCCGCAGGAGAAGGCATCCGATAAGGATCTAGGGCGTGAATGTTACGGCCTGTAGGAAGCACACCAGGGCCATCGCGCAGTAGATCGCCACCAGGCGCGGGCGGAATGTATTCGCCATTGAGTCCGCGCAAGAGATTGGTGAGTTCGTCGGTGGTTTGGGTGAGGAGATCTCGAATGGCGATCGCCTCTTCCAGTCTTTCTGACAACTGTGGGTCAATCCGCAACTTTAACCCTGGGTGTTTGTGACGAAATTGGGTGTGGAATGCGGCTAAGGCATCGGTGTGGTTTTGACCTTGGGCGATCGCCTCCACTGCAACCCTCGGCACCGCCTCACCAAAGTAGGCATCCAGGTAACTCAGCAGCGCCTCAGAGTCTGGAGCCTGACCCAAGACGTGTAGCCCCGATGAAAAGAGGCGGTTTTCTAGCACCAGTAGGTAGTCATAGAGTTCTGCAATGTAATCTTGAAAGGCATGGGCGCTAAACATCCGCGCATTTTCTGGCGTAAACTCAATGCCTAGCTTTTGCGCTGCGGTAAAAGGGCAGTCCGCATCAATGCCTGCGTCTACAATCTTTTTGCAGATGCCTTCTCGCAGTACGTCGTTTTTGTCAGGGTCTTCACGGTATTCTGCAATCAAATCTTTGAGCGCCGCAAGTTCTTTGTAAAGGTCGGCTCGACCATAGGGCGGCACGTTGTGAGAGACTAAAACGCCATAGCCGCGCCGTTTTGCCAAGATTGATTCTGATGGGTTGTTGGCGGCGTAAATATAAAGGTTAGGGAGATTCCCTAGCAGCACATCTGACCAAGAATAGCCCGTGTTGCCCAAGGGTGAACCAGGGAGCCATTCGACGGTGCCGTGCATCCCAAAGTGAACCACCGCATCGGCCTGAAGGTCATTTTGAAGCCATTTGTAAAAGGCTGCGTACTGCGGGTGTGGGGTCATATCTCGCTCAAACATCAGCCGCATGGGGTCGCCCAAGATACCGAGGGGTGGCTGTACCCCAATCCAGACGTTGCCGAGCTGCACCCCGCCCAAATCAAATCGATCGCCCGTGGTTCTAATGCCTGTACCCGTGAGAGACTTCCACTGTTTTTCAATGCGGGAGGTGAGGAGATAGCCAAGCCATTTTTCGAGCTGGCGGACGTGGACGGTGGCTAAATCTTCGCGCCGTTCATGGTCTGCAACAGAGTCAGGGTGTTCGGTATAGCCATTTTCGGCCTGTCGGACTTGCTCAATGAGCGCTTCGCCGTCTTCGGGTAAATCCCCGACGGTATATCCTTCTGCTTTTAATGCCTGAAGGAGTTTAAGGAGCGATCGCGGTACGTTCAGCAAAGCCGCTGTGCCCGTAGCCCCATATCCTGGCGGAAAGCCATATAGCACAATGGCAATTTTGCGTTCAGAGAGGGGCTTTTGACGCAGGCTAATCCACTGCTGAAGCCGTCCGGTTAAGCGCTTCACCCGTTCTGGAATCAGGTATATCTCGTTGCCCACCAACCCGCCTAGGGGAATAGTGTCGATCGCCCCATCCAATTCCGGCAGGGCGTACAGTACCACGCTCTGTAACCCTCCAATGCCTTGCCGCGTCCAGCTATGGATATCTTGAATTAGCAGCGGAGCCGCAACGATATAGGGTACGTTTTTGGCGCGAAGAATTTTGGTCGCAACTTCTACCTGTCGCCCTGCTTCCATTGACCCAGCAGGGCCACCAACCAGCGGGAAACCGATGGTTGAAACAATGGCATCAACAGATACCGCTTCTTTAGAAAGTGACAATGTGGCGTTGATGCCTTGGGTACGCTGTAGCTGCTCAAAGTGCGTAGTCATTAAATCTCGCACCGCCACATGCCCTTCTACGCCATTAATAAAAATGGGGACAGGCAGCAAATGCGCAGCCTCCATTTGCCCGATGAGCTGCGGGATGTAGGGCTGCTTGGTAATAACGTGCTTGCGATAAAGCAAAACCCCAACTGTTGACCAGGTTTGAGATTCTGGTTTAGTCTGGCGATACCAATTCAGGTACGCCTTGGGCGATTCAAAATAGCCAAGATGCTCTGGATGCAGTAGCCCAATATTGGGCGTTTCTAGCAGCGACGGAATTTCACCCACGGGAAGGTTGAGGTACGTTTCGGCAAGAACCCAAAACATTGCCGCCACATTTTCAGCGCCGCCTGCATTCCAGTACCCATAAATGATGAGCCAGTTCCGTAAATCCTGAACTTTGCCAACAGGGATATACTTCAGCAGCTTTGGCCCTACTTTGAGAAAGCTGATGTAGCCTGCGAGCTTATCTTCTTCTTTGCCGTTGCCAAATTTATCGAGGATGAATTTAACGGGTTTGGGCATACCTTTAGGCTTATCGCCAATGGCAAATTTACCCAGTTGCGTCAGGCTGATTAATTCTAAAGCCGACTCAAATACGAGACGAATGGGGATATGTTGGGTGCGATCGCGCAGCCACATTACTTGGTCATAGTCAAAAATTAGGCTGGCGAAGAAAACATCGGCACCTAGGAGCGCTTCGGCGAGGAGTGTCGGGGATGTGGTGATATCGCGATCGCTAAACACGCGAATATCTAAACTGGGACAGCGGGCTATGGCGAGTTCTGCCGCATTGCGGTAGAGGTCAATATTAAAGGATTCAAACCCTGCGATCAGAACAATCCGCGCCATGCAGCTAGAACCCATGAAGTTACCCTTCGATCTTAATCAGGTCTGGGGTTCTGTGGGGTAATTGAGCGGTGAGTGCTGGCAACCGCCTTTGCTGCTGAGCTTAGCCCTTTGGCAAAAACAGCATATCCGATGCATTGGAATGGTACATTACAGGCGGATAGACCCTCATCACACGTTTGTATGACCTTTCAAGTGACCCTTGCACAGCTTATTGATGTTCTCAATGCCACGCCGCTGAATGTTTCAGAATCTTTGCGATCGCAGACTGCCTTTGGCCTCAATACCGATACCCGCGCCATTCAGCCTGGTGAACTCTTTTTGGCGCTGAGAGGGGAAAGCTTTGATGGGCATCGGTTTGTAGAGCAAGCGATAGCTCCGCACCAAGAGTCCGCCACGGGAGCCATTGCCGCCATTGTAGAGCAGCCCATCGAAGCAGACGTGCCTCAACTGGTAGTCGAAAATACGCTGACCGCCTATCAAACTTTAGGACGATGGTGGCGGGAGCAATTCTCGATTCCGGTCATTGCCATTACGGGTTCTGTAGGCAAAACAACTACAAAAGAGCTAGTGGCGGCAGCACTCTCAACGGCAGGATCGGTCTTAAAAACCGAGGCCAACTTTAATAATGAAATCGGCGTACCTAAAACCCTCCTCAACCTCACTGCTGACCATGATTTTGCCGTCATTGAAATGGGAATGCGGGCTGCGGGCGAAATTGAAACACTAACCCACATTGCCCAACCCACTATCGGACTCATTACCAACGTAGGGACAGCGCATATAGGACGACTGGGTTCACGGGAGGCGATCGCCCGTGCCAAGTGCGAACTCTTAGCCACCCTGCCACCCGATAGCGTTGCCATTCTCAA
>JBGSVR010000197.1:0-3603 GCA_041752855.1 Thermosynechococcaceae cyanobacterium | reverse complement strand
TTCGAGCAGCCGATGCCATTGACCCCATGCTCAATGCCTGGGCGATTGTTAATAATTTACGCAAGTTTCTGCCTGATGCTGCAAAAGCGGGACAGTCGTTGGTGGAACACTTTGGGGTGAACCTCAGGGGGTTGCCTTGGATGGAGGCACTTAATCTTTGTACAGTCGGCAGTCTGGATGCTATGACTATGACCACTTCTTAGCAGACACCATTTTCTGATCTATCTGCTGGTGGGATGACCTGCGCCCCGAAGTCGCTAACCTAGTTGAACAACGCGCCCCTGAATTTGAAGCAAATGACATTGACGGTATCGACCTGTACTTAAGCGCCTTTGGCCCTGCCCTCAACGTCTTCAGCCGAAATTACCCAATCCTTGATAGCTCTGGTCAAGAAGTCCGCCCCGAACAAGCCTTCGCAGAAGCGCGAAAAGCGATAGCCAACTACCGCTTCCGCAAACTGCTGCAAACCGACACAACTGGATTTGACCCACTCACCACTTGGTATATTCTTGCCTGGGATGCCTTCCGCGCCCGTGAATTCCCCTTCGATGATGCTCGTCAACTGGCCTTAGCGATTGGCGGCTTCGACATCAGCGATCTCAAAGGCTCCCTTAAACTGATTGAAGTCAAATCTGGGAGCTGTAAACTCCTTTCCCCTGAACAACGATTCAAAAAACACGCCTTCTCCATCAACCCCGATGACTTTTCGGCTACCTATCTCATTGATGGACTCCATGCCATAATTACCCTCTACCTCGAAGAACAAAGCATAGAACCCGTCCGCCGTTTCCTCAAGGCTACAGGACTTATTAGTAATGACCTCTTTATGAGAGCGTGGGAAGTCGCCCTTAAAGTCATCCCTCGCATTGGTGATGAACGCAAACGCATCCCCGAAGAAAAAGCTCTGGCTGACCTGTGGCTCTCAATGGATGAAATTCAGGCCAAATTCCTTTACGTGCAGCCAGAACTAGACTTGAAAGAAGGGCAACAAGCCTTGAACCTGAGCCTATAAAGCGACGCCTTTCCCTAGCCTCCAACAACCCAAAAGGAGAGCATCCAATGAAAGTCAAAGGAATAAAGCGCGGACAGACCATTGAGCTAACCCAAGCCCTTAACATTCCCGATGGCACCGAACTGTTGGTTGAAATTGATGATCATCAGTTCATCTATCCTGAACACCACGAAATTTTGGAGCTGACCTATGGCAGCCGCGATGAACTTGCCATTGATGAAACTCGACCGCTAACCAGCTTCATCGGCATAGGTAAAGGCAGCTTTGCCACTCCTGAAGAGGCAGATCGATTCATTCGAGAGGAGCGTGATCGATGGGACGATTAACCGATCACCCTTGGCGCATTAACTATGCCAGTGACACAAACAACCCTATTGCCGATTTCTACATTCCGGCATTAGAGCGCTCAGTCCAGTACGATCGCAAATCCGGCTTTTTCAATAGCTCCATCCTCAGTCGGGTAGCTAGTGGACTGGGAGCCATGCTGCATAACGATGGGCACATCCGCCTGATTATGAGCTGTCAGTTTAGCCCCGACGATCTACACGCGATTCGCCAAGGCTATGCGCTAAAAGAGGCGATCGCCCTGCGCCTGGACGCAGAACTACAGCCCCCCACAAATTTTGCTCAACTCAAGCGCTTAGAGATACTGAGCTGGCTGATACAGTCCGGTCGCTTGGATATCCGCATTGCGATCCCAGTCAAGAAAAATGGACAGCCTGAAAATCCAGAGCAGACCCTTGACCTGAACTATATCTTTCACGAGAAAGTCTGCATCTTCACCGATACAGAAGGCCAGCAGATTGCCACCAATGGCTCAAATAATGAATCGGGTGGGGGCTGGGAGAATAATGTTGAGTCCTTTCATGTGTATTGCTCCTGGGAAGGCGATCGCGATCTTCAGCGTGTCCAAGAAGAAGTGTCCCGCTTTGAGCAGCTTTGGCATAACCTGATGCCCAACGTTCGTACCTTTGATGTGCCAGAGGCAGTAAAGCTTAAGCTCTTGCGCTATGCCCCAAGGTCAAAACCGACATGGAGTGAGGAAACCGAACAAGATACGAGATCGCTGCCCCCAGAACTCGAAACCCCATCGCAAGAGACTGAGCCAGAAGCGATTAAGATTTCACCGGAGCAACTGGCGCAGGAGCGAGAATTCTTTGATCGATTAGGCCGACTGCATGAAGATCCTGGGTGCTTAGATTTCTGCCTAAAGACCATTCCGATTCAGCCCTGGCCTCACCAAATCAAAATACTGCGGCGAGTGGCGGCAACCTTTCCCTGTAGTTTTTTGATTGCTGATGAAGTTGGGTTAGGTAAAACCATTGAGACAGGCTTGATTTTGCGCTACCTGCTGGTTTCAAAGAAGGTAAAGCGAGTGTTGGTGCTTGCCCCAGCCAGCGTTCAGTCACAGTGGCAAGAAGAACTCAGAGAGAAATTTAATCTGCACTTTTGGAGCTATGGACAGAACACCCTGACCGATCCCTTTGGTGCTTCAGTAGAACCCGTGGGCAACCCTTGGAATGCCCAAGACTTAATCTTGGCCTCTAGTCATCTCGTCCGCTGCCAAGAGCGTAGCAAAGAACTCCTTGAATCGGAACCTTGGGATCTTATTGTCGTAGATGAAGCCCATCACGCACGGCGTAAATCCCCTCAAAACCGTAAAGACACTCCTAACCGTTTGCTCCAGCTCCTAAAACAGCTTCGGGAGAGAACCCAATCGTTAGTTTTGCTCTCCGCTACCCCAATGCAGATTGATCCGATTGAGGTCTTTGATTTGCTGCATGTTTTAGGTCTAGAAGGTCATTGGTCTTATGGCGATGCCTTTTGTGACTACTTTGCCTCACTCTCCCAAACACCGGATCGTCACCTGCTTAATTTTTGGCAAACGATGTCGTCAGATTACTTTGCCCGTGGAGGCCAGAGCTGCCCACGCTTGCAGCAGACGCTAAACCAACGCGATCGCATGTTAGCGGCTCGTGTAGAAGATGTTTGGAAAGGTCGCCAAAAAATTGTCAGCGATCGCTTTTACCTACAAGACAAGGCGTTCATGGAGGCGTCGCGTCAGTTCTTGATGGTGAACACGCCGTTGAAAGACCTGATGTTCCGTCATACCCGCGATACCCTCCGTCAGTATTACCGATTAGGTCTACTTGAGCGGGATATTCCGCAACGAGTGGTAGAAGACAAAGCCATTACCCTGGAGCCTAAGCGCGAAGCAGAACTTTATCGGCAAGTCAGCAATTATGTGAGGCACTTTTACCAGTTAGCCCAAAAGGAAAATCGAAAAGCCTTGGGCTTTCTAATGACCCTCTACCGTAAGCGACTGACCAGTTCGTTCTATGCCATCCAGAAATCCCTAGAGCGACGGCTTGAATGTCTCTTATCCGGTCAAGGAGCAGTTGTCACCCAAGATGATTTAGCTGATTTAGATGACGCGGACGATGCCATTCTGGGTCATGTTCTAAATCTGTGGAATTGGAAGATAATGGTCAGAAAATCTGAGGTCATTGTTGCCAATGGTGTTAGAACCTGTTCTTTGTCCAACTTGCCAAAGTATTGATATCGTCAGACATGGTGTATCTGGAGAAGGT
>JBGSVR010000196.1:0-4046 GCA_041752855.1 Thermosynechococcaceae cyanobacterium | reverse complement strand
AGAAGGCATTTACCATGCATGAGTGAAGGCTTCTTTTGAAGGATTCGACCACTTTAGCGTTCGACTTTAGGGTTCAATAAGCTTACGTTATTTCATTAAAAAGCTTGCTTAGAACATTTTTGCGTCGTGCCTCAGCTAACTTTAAAAGGGGAAGCTCTAAAAACTTTGAGTTTTACCCTTCAAGACGGTTATTTAGCAATCGTTTTTTATACACCCCTTTGCCACCTTTAGGTCATCAACATAATGAGTAGAACCGAACTGCCCCCACAACAGGGCCTGTACGATCCGCAGTTCGAGCATGATGCGTGCGGTGTCGGCTTTATTGTTCATATGAAAGGGCAAAAGTCCCACAGTATTATTGAGCAGGCGCTAACCATTCTAGAAAACCTCGAACACCGAGGAGCCTGCGGCTGTGAAACCAACACGGGCGATGGCGCAGGCATTCTGATGCAGGTGCCCCACAAGTTTTTGCAAAAAGTAGCCGCCGTCGAGGGCATTACGCTGCCAGCAGCAGGGCAGTATGGCGTCGGCATGATCTACGGTTCCCCTGACCCAGCGGCGCGGGCAGCGGGGCGTAAAATTTTTGAGTCGATTGCAGCAGCGGAAGGTCAACAGGTGTTGGGATGGCGCGATGTCCCCACCGATCACTCCATGATTGGCAACACGGCTAAATCCAGCGAGCCGTTTATGCAGCAGGTGTTTATTGGAAGATCGCCCGATCTTACCGATGATCTTGCCTTTGAGCGAAAGCTATTTGTGCTGCGTAAGCTGGCTCATACCCCCATTCGGGTGGCGCAGGTCGATCCCTACTGGTATGTATCGAGCCTTTCGTGCCGAACAATGGTGTACAAAGGAATGCTGATGACGGCGCAGGTGGGGCAATACTACCCTGAGCTGCATGACCCTGATATGGAAAGCGCCCTGGGACTGGTGCATTCGCGGTTTAGCACCAATACCTTCCCTAGTTGGGAGCGATCGCACCCCTACCGCTACATTGCCCACAACGGCGAAATCAACACCCTACGCGGCAACATCAACTGGATGATTGCGCGACAGTCTTTGTTTGAGTCTGATTTGTTTGGGAACGACATCCAAAAAATTCAGCCTGCGATTAACGTAGACGGCAGTGACTCGACCATCTTTGACAACACGCTGGAATTACTGACCTTGGCAGGGCGATCGCTCCCCCACGCCATCATGATGATGATCCCTGAGCCGTGGACAGCGCACGAGTCGATGAGCGACGAGAAAAAAGCGTTTTACGAGTATCACTCCTGCCTAATGGAGCCGTGGGACGGCCCTGCGTCCATCGCCTTTACCGACGGCACCATGATGGGGGCGGTGCTAGATCGAAACGGACTGCGCCCTTCGCGGTACTACGTCACCAAAGACGATCTGGTCATTATGGCCTCAGAAGCGGGTGTGTTGCCCATTGAGCCAGAGCGCATTGCCCGTAAAGGCCGTCTAGAGCCAGGACGGATGTTTTTGGTAGATATGGAAGAAGGCCGCATTGTGGCAGATGATGAGATTAAGCACAAAATCGCCACTGAGCAGCCCTACCGCGAGTGGATTAACCAGCACATGGTGGAGCTGGCAACGGTCAAAGATGCTCCTGGAGGAGAAGCAACGGAATCTCATTCCCTAATCCAGCGCCAAATGGCCTTCGGCTACACCTTTGAAGAACTGCGGCTGCTGCTAACGCCCATGGCTCGAGATGGCGTAGAGGCCACAGGCGCAATGGGTTCTGATACGCCCTTGGCGGTGCTGTCAGATCGTCCAAAGCTTCTCTACGATTACTTTCAGCAGCTCTTTGCCCAGGTTACAAACCCGCCTATCGACTCCATTCGGGAAGAAATTATTACCTCAGCCGAAACCACTATTGGCTCCGAGCGGAATTTACTGAAGCCAGAACCCGAAAGCTGTCACTTGATTGAGCTAAAAAGCCCCATTTTAAGCAATGAAGATCTGGCGAAGCTCAAGCACATTGATGAAAGCGGTTTCAAGTCTATTACCCTGCCCATTTTGTTTAACCCCAAAGATGGGGTGCAGGGACTAGAGCAGGCAATAGCAACAGTCTGCTCTCAAGCCGACCGCGCCATCAACGACGGCGTCAACATCATTATTTTGAGCGATCGCGGGGTTAACCCAGACCAAGCTGCCATCCCTGCACTTCTGGCAGTCGCAGGGCTACACCATCACCTGATCCGTGAAGGGACTCGTACCCGCATTGGTTTGGTACTAGAATCTGGCGAACCCCGTGAAGTCCATCATCATGCCCTCTTAATTGGTTACGGCTGCGGGGCAATCAACCCCTACCTTGCCTTTGAGACGATGGAAGACATGATTCGTCAGGGTTTACTGGTTAACGTTGATCCAAAGACGGCCTGCAAAAACTACATTAAGGCCGCTACTAAGGGCGTGACCAAGGTGGCCTCTAAGATCGGCATTTCTACCATCCAGAGCTATCGCGGCGCACAGATTTTTGAGGCGGTGGGGCTTAATAGCGCCGTCATCGCGCAATACTTCACCCGCACGGCCTCTCGGATTGAGGGTGTAGATTTAGCCGTGATTGCTCAAGAGGCGATCGCCCGTCACACCAACGCCTTCCCCGACCGTCCTTCCAAGGGACAAACCCTCGAAGTGGGCGGCGAATACCAGTGGCGCAAAGAAGGCGAGGCGCATTTGTTTAGCCCTCAGACGATTCACTCGCTTCAGCAGGCAGTGCAGGAGGACAGCTACGAAAAATATAAGCAGTACGCAGATTTAGTGAATGAGCAAAACCAAAGCCATTTCACCCTGCGCGGTTTATTAGAATTTAAAGCTCAAACGCCAATACCCATTGAAGAAGTCGAGTCCATTGAGTCGATCATGACGCGCTTCAAGACGGGAGCCATGAGCTATGGCTCTATTTCTAAAGAAGCGCATGAGGCATTGGCGATCGCCATGAATCGCGTCGGCGGTAAGTCCAACACAGGCGAAGGTGGTGAGGACCCCGACCGCTATACCTGGACGAACGAACAGGGCGATTCTAAAAATAGCGCTATCAAACAGGTGGCTTCGGGCAGATTTGGGGTCACGAGTCTTTACCTATCCCAAGCGAGAGAAATTCAAATCAAGATGGCGCAGGGTGCCAAACCAGGTGAAGGCGGTCAGCTCCCTGGCAAAAAAGTCTACCCGTGGATTGCCAAAGTGCGCCACTCCACCCCTGGTGTAGGGCTGATTTCTCCTCCCCCCCACCACGATATTTACTCCATTGAAGATCTTGCAGAGCTAATTCACGATCTCAAAAATGCCAACCGTAAGGCTCGCATTAGCGTGAAGCTTGTATCTGAAGTGGGGGTCGGCACTATCGCCGCTGGTGTCTCCAAAGCCCACGCAGATGTGGTGCTGATCTCTGGTTTTGATGGCGGGACGGGCGCATCGCCCCAAACCTCTATCAAACATGCAGGCTTACCCTGGGAATTGGGACTTGCCGAAACCCATCAAACCTTGGTACTCAACAACCTCCGTAGCCGAATTGTGGTAGAGACAGATGGGCAAATGAAAACGGGACGGGACGTGGCGATCGCTGCCCTCCTCGGAGCCGAGGAATTTGGGTTTGCCACCGCGCCCCTCGTCACCTTGGGGTGCATCATGATGCGGGTTTGCCACCTCAACACTTGCCCCGTCGGCGTTGCCACTCAAGACCCGCTCCTGCGCCGTAACTTTACGGGCGACCCAGTCCACGTCGCTAACTTCATGCGCTTTATTGCCCAAGAAGTGCGGGAAATCATGGCAAGTCTTGGGTTCCGTACCCTAACCGAAATGGTCGGTCGCACCGACATCCTGGAAGCAAAAAAAGCCGTCGATCACTGGAAGGCAAAGGGGCTAGATATTTCAAACATTTTGCATCAGCCCCAGGTGAGTGCCGAGGTTGGTCGCTACTGCCAAATCCCGCAAGATCATGGCCTCGATAAATCCCTGGACATCACAACCCTGCTTGACCTGTGCCAAGGGGCGATCAAACACGGCACCCCTGTCAAAGCCAACCTCCCCATTCGCAATAT
>JBGSVR010000195.1:0-7202 GCA_041752855.1 Thermosynechococcaceae cyanobacterium | reverse complement strand
GGTGGCGATCGCCAGTCCGGTCAGCTCACCGTCAAACAGGTGCCCATTGAATCTATTGCAGATTTATTAGATTTACCCGTCAACGTCACGGGCAAACTTAATGGCGTTGCCAATCTTTCAGGGCAATGGGACAACCCCAGCCTTCAAGGGCAGTTCAGCATTGACCAAGGCGTGATCAACCGCGCCAATGTTCAAAATGCGTCCACGCAGTTTAGCTACAAAGATGCACGACTGGCCTTCAATAGCACCGCCAATATTGATTCCCCTGAGCCAATTCAAATTCAGGGCAATATCCCCTACGCGCTGCCCTTCTCCTCGGTTAAGCCTTCGGATAATCAGGTCAATATTTCGATGGCGGTCAAAGATCAGGGCTTAGCGCTAGTGAATTTATTTTCAGATCAGGTGTCCTGGGTCGATGGTAAAGGAAGTCTTAACCTTCAGGTCAGGGGTACCCTCGACAAGCCCTTACTACGCGGAAACTTAGCGCTTCAGGACGCAACCCTGCGATCGCCCACCTTCCCAGAGCCGCTGACCAATGTGAATGGCTCCGTGCGGTTTAATAGCGATCGTCTTAACGTACCTGAACTGACTGGACGCTATAACAAAGGCCAACTCATCGTGAAGGGCAGCATTCCCATTTTTGATGAGAAATTGCCCGTCCAAACGCCGCTCTCCGTCTTGCTCAACAACACCGCCCTCAATGTCAAAGGTCTGTACAAGGGACAGGTCAATGGCGATCTCAACGTAATTGGGAGCGCCTTTCGACCTGTCATCAAAGGCTTTGTTGCCATAGACAATGGAGAAGTGCTGTTAGCAGCGGCTTCTGCTGCCCAATCTTCAGCGACAGGACAACCAGATACTGCTGCGGGTGCGGGAGGAGGAGCTGCCTCGGCAGCGTTTCAAGGTTTACAGGTTCGCCTAGGCGAAAATATCCGCATTTTGCAGCCGCCCGTCCTCAGCTTTATTGCCACGGGACAGGTTGATTTAGACGGCTCCGTCGATGCCCCTCGCCCCAGCGGGATTGTTCGCTTTAAGAAAGGTAATGTTTATCTCTTTACGACGCAGTTTCGAGTAGACGAACGCAAAGACAACTACGCCCAATTTACTCCTGCCTATGGACTAGACCCCTTACTAAACCTCAGCTTACGCACCACAGCGACAGAAGTTGCCGCAGGTCGTAAAACCAACCTTAATGAATTTGCCGATGTCCAGGCTGGAACCCTCGGCTCTATCGAATCGGTTCGGGTTCGAGCCAATATTCAGGGCAGAGCCAGCCAGCTCAACACGCGCTTTAGCGACATTTTAGAGCTGAGCAGCACGCCAGGGCGCACTCAAAACGAAATCTTAGCCCTCCTCAGCGGCGGCATTACGCAGTCTCTCGAGGCGGGAGATGCCCAGGGTGCCATTGTCAACTTTGCCAGCTCAGCGGTCTTCAATCGGTTTCAGAGCATTGTGGATGACGTGTTGGGCAGTCGAGCCAGCTTCCGGCTATTTCCGCTACTCACGCCCATCAAAGACAACAACAGCAATACGGGGTCAACGCTCAACTTGGGGGCAGAATTTGGATACGATGTGACCGATCGCCTGTCGGTATCGGTGCTTCAAATCGTGACGGCTCCCAACGAGCTTCCGCAGCTTAATCTCAGCTATGACTTTACCGATCAGCTCCGTCTTAGAAGCTCAGTGAATTTTCAGGGTGATGCTCTGGGCATTCTAGAGTATCGCCTGCGCTTCTAAGCCCGTCGTAAACAGCTATAACCGCTACTTTCTCTATGCAGAATAGATTTTGTATAGATTTATCCTCATGAAAACCAATGTATAAAACTTCACAATTTTTCATAAGATAGTCTTATTGGTAAATAAGTATTTTTGCTCATCAACATCATGGCGGATCACTTTCCCTGGTTGACCACAATTATTTTGCTGCCTGTCTTGGCCTCCATTGCCATCCCATTTCTGCCCGACAAAGACGGTAAGACCGTTCGGTGGTATGCCCTTGGCGTTGGCATTTTAGAATTTGTTTTGATGTGCTACGTCTTCTGGACGCACTACGATGCCAGTAACGCCTCATTTCAGCTTGTCGAAAAATATGCGTGGCTCCCCACCCTAGGGCTAAGCTGGGCCGTCTCGGTGGATGGGCTATCGGTTCCCCTCGTAATTTTGGCGGGGCTGGTTACAACGCTATCTATTTTTGCGTCTTGGCAGGTAGATCGTAAGCCACGTCTGTACTACTGCCTCATGCTGCTGCTGTACTCTGCCCAGATTGGGGTCTTTGTGGCTCAAGATTTGGTGCTGCTATTTCTTATGTGGGAGCTTGAACTGGTTCCGATTTATTTACTAATTTCCATTTGGGGCGGACCGAATCGTCAATACTCCGCAACTAAATTTCTGCTGTATACCGCAACGGCTTCTATCTTTATCCTAGTCACAGCACTAGGGTTGGGGCTTTATGGCGGCACAGACATTACCTTCGATATTGCTGAGTTGGGACTGAGACATTATCCCCTTGCCCTCGAAATACCCCTCTATGCCGGACTGCTGATTGCCTTTGGTGCAAAGCTCGCGGTTTTTCCGCTGCATACTTGGCTGCCCGATGCCCACGGCGAAGCTTCTGCCCCTGTTTCAATGATTTTGGCAGGTGTGCTGCTCAAAATGGGAGCTTATGGACTCATTCGGCTCAACATGGAGCTGTTGGGTGATGCTCATATTTACTTTGCACCGATGCTAGCCATGTTAGGCGTCGTCAATATTATCTATGGCGCATTTAACTCCTTTGCCCAGACCAATATGAAGCGCCGTTTAGCCTATTCTTCTGTGTCTCACATGGGGTTTGTGCTGCTGGGCATTACGTCTTTTACCGATATTGGCATGAGCGGTGCCATGCTCCAGATGATTTCTCACGGACTCATTGCCTCGGTGCTATTTTTCCTGGCAGGCGTAACCTATGACCGCACCCACACCATGTCTATGAAAGAGATGGGCGGCATTGCTCAGGTCATGCCCAAGGTGTTTGCGCTGTTTACCGCAAGTGCAATGGCTTCCCTTGCCTTACCAGGAATGAGCGGCTTTGTAAGTGAGCTTGCCGTGTTTATCGGCATGACGACCAACGATGTCTTTAGTAGCCCCTTCCGAATTGTGACGGTATTTTTGTCGGCAGTCGGGATAATTCTGACCCCCATCTATCTGCTGTCTATGCTGCGACAGGTGTTTTACGACTCTGGCGCTATGCAAAGCTGCGATATTTCCCCATCCTGTGAGGTGGGAGAGATGCAGTTTCAAAACCAGGGCGCTCAAGATGCGGTGTGCTTTGGCACAAGCTGTGTCTTGCCGGAGGATGCAGAATTTATTGATGCGAAGCCACGCGAAGTGTTTATTGCCGTCTGCTTTTTAATGCTGGTCATTGGCATAGGGGTTTATCCAAAACTGGCAACCCAAGTCTATGATGCAAAAATGATTGCGGTGAATGCTCAGGTTCGAGCGTCTTATGTTCAGATTGCTCAGGAAAATCCTAACCTTTACGCAGCGGCTTTTTCAGTGCCAAAGCTTCCATCTCCTGGCCTTGCGACTATTCTCGACAGTGTGGATTAATCTAAGGCCATTCGTTCTACGGTCTGTAGAGACGGCAGACTAAGCTACCGATGCTCTCAGCTTTAACCGTTTCTGCGGTCAGTTCAGGGGGGACATTGCGCGATCGCATCTTTGCAAATACGCGGCAGTCATAGACTCGTTCCGGCTGCTTCACGCCGTTGATACTTAGCAGTGCCCAGTATTCCCAATAGTTTTTGGCACTACGGCGCAGGTTTAGAATGCAAACCTCTTGACCCGCAACCGTTTGGCATTGAGCGGCAACGGCAGGCAAAGTCATGCCCACCGTCCAGACTAAGGCGAACAAAAGTGCAGTAATCATCCACCGATGGAGCCAGCTTGCTCTATTCATTTTTATGCCGCCTGCATCTCACGGAGTGCCGCGAGAATTGCGTCATTGGGTACTTCATCTGTAATTTTCACCATGCCGATGTTGTGGGGCATAATAAATCGCACCCGACCCGCCTTTACTTTCTTATCGGCGGTCAGCATTTCTAATACGGCTTCTGTCTCAAAATTAGCGGGGAGCTGAACGGGCAGGCCGACTTTGCGAATGAGACGATACTGGCGATCGCAGCAGTCTTGCGACCATAACCCAAGCTGTGCGGCAATGTGCCCCACCGCCATCATCCCTAACCCTACCCCTTCTCCATGATTAAAGGTTCGGTAGTGGGTCAAGCTCTCAATGGCATGACCGATGGTATGACCGTAGTTAAGAATGGCTCTTAACCCCGCTTCTTTTTCGTCCTGAGACACCACATCCACCTTCGCCTGACAAGAGCGGCGCAGCATTTCCATCAGCAGTTCCATGGAAAAAGAGCGATGCTGATCAATACGAGAGAAATCTTCAAGCTGCTCAAATAGATCAGGATCCCAAATTACGCCATACTTTATTACCTCAGCCATCCCCGCGCGAAACTCGCGCGTGGGCAGCGTATTGAGTGTTTCTGGGTCAATGAGTACTAGGCGTGGCTGATGAAACGCACCAATTAAATTTTTACCCTGGGGATGGTTTACCCCTGTTTTACCGCCAATGGACGCATCCACCATTGCCAATAGCGTCGTCGGAATTTGCACCACCGCAATGCCCCGCAACCAGCTTGCCGCCGCAAAGCCCGTCATATCCCCAATCACGCCACCCCCCAGCGCCACCATCGTCGAAGATCGCTCAAGGCGATGGGCTAAGGCACTATCAAAGATTTTTTCAATTGAGCGAAGGGTTTTGTAGCGTTCCCCCGCAGGCAAAATGCAGCACGCCACATCAAATCCGGCTACCTGTAAAGCACTCAATGCAGCTTCGCCATAGTGTTTCCAAATTTTTGGATTAGAGACAATTAAAATCTTTTTACCCAGATTAGGAGACACCAATGCAGCATCTTGAAAAATAGCTCCAATTTGCCGTAGTCCACCCGCTGCCAACACAACTTTATAAGCATTTTGCGGGATCGGAACAGGAATAACAGTCTGCATGATTGGCTATTGTCTACGACAGTCGGGTTTGTATTTTAGCTTACAGACTTTACCGAGCAGAAAAGCGGCAAATTTACAGCATCATTCCAAAAACGTCAAAAAACAGAGATTTTTAATCACTTCTGCCAGCGTTTTTAGTCATTCTGTCTATCTAGCAGTTTAATTTGAATCTCACGCCCTCACTCAGTGCGTCACAAGAGCTTTCACCGTTAAAAGCGTTCCCTAGCTCTTATCATTTAGCTCAAATCAAGACCTTTCTTAGAATTTTGATCTATATCGCTCAGTATCTCCAATCGCTTTACCGAAAGGCTATTCAGAGTGCAAAACGAGAAGATTTATTCTTTGGCTACAGAAAACTTTACAAAAGTTAACTACATCTGTTACATTATTTTACATAAGCAGTTTTTCAAGGCTAGACCCATGAACGCACGCAGCTATACAACTGACGAACAGGGCAAGCTCAACAACTTTGCCCTCAACAACTTTGCCACCGAACCTCAAATGTATGTGGATGAAAGCGTCCGCACAGGTTTTACAGCCTACTCAGAACAGATGAACGGACGCCTTGCCATGATTGGGTTTGTGGCATTAATTTTGACTGAAGTCCTTTCCGGTCACAGCTTTGTGAGCTTACTCACGGGTCTTTAGGTTTTATTGTGAGTTCACTGCCGCCCTCAGTTTTGCACGGCGTTTTTAGTGCAATGCAGAAGCAGATTTTTTATTTGTGGCGATCAGCCTATTTACATTTCTGAAAAAATTATTGACCCAAGATTGCAGCGCCTTAACCTTTGTGAGTCACGTCTATAGGAGCAGGTAGTTTAACCACCGCGCTCCTATGGTCTTCAGTAACGATGAATTTTAGAAGATGGATGTAGATGCCGCTGAATTTCTAAATCTTTACTCAGTCGGCAACCGAGACTTTTCCCAGATCAGTCTACGAGATGCAAATTTGAGTGAAGCTTGCCTAAGTGGGATAAATCTAAGACGTGCTGATTTATCTCAGTCCACACTTTCTGCTGCTAGCGTGCAGAATGCGATGCTGAATGAGGCTATCTTTGACAGAGCAATGCTGTGGCGTACCAATTTCAGTGGGTCACAATTGATCCATGCCAGTCTGAAGGGGGCAAACCTAATTCGTGCGCTCTTTGCTAAAGCAAATCTGCACAAAGCATCTCTACAGAATGCAGATTTACGTTTAGCTCATCTGCAAGATGCAGACCTAAGCTGTGCGACTTTAGTGGGTGCTGATTTGCGCTATGCCAACCTAGAGGGTGCAAACTTGGAAGGCGCAAACTTGAGTAAGGCCGATTTAACAGGAGCCAACCTGAAAGGTGTGAGCCTTTGCTCTGCGGTACTCAGTCAGGCGACGTTTTCTAAAACCAATTTGACCAATGCAAATTTGAGCTTCGTCAGGATGGATGATGTTGACCTCAAAGATTCAACCTTGAGCGGTGCGTATCTACCAGAGGTCAAGCCTAGCTATTCAGTCGTAAGGTCAACTAAAACACTTGCATTAAGTGGAAGGTCGCGGGATTAGCAGCTAGTAGGATTAGTTGTAACGATGACTTTCATCCCCAAGCAACCGTCACGCCTTACGGTATCTTCTTCTTGCCATCAATCTACGACTGGCCTATTACCCGCCCTATCACAGTAAATACAACCCTATTGAGAGAGTCTGGGGACTGATAGAACACTACTGGAATGGAGACATCCTGGATGAAATTGAGACTGTCGTGAAGTTTGCTCAGACGATGCGTTAGATGGGAAAGCATCACGTGTCACACTGGTCACACAAATTTATCAGACGGGTGTAAAGTTAACCCAAAAAGCGATGGCTCAAGTTAAAACCCAAATTCAACGGTTCACCCATTCAAAGCTCGAAGGGCTTCCTGATCTCGAAAGGTGGTTTGTGGATATTTCGTATAGTCCAGAGGGGTAATGGAACGTTTTATTTTTTAGAAGTCCCTAAACGCAAAAAATAGCTCAATGTTAAGCGTTTCACTTTTGTAACGGTGTGGTCAGGAATATGGCTAAAAATAATGCCAGTTATTCCCTTTAGGAATGCAGAAGTCTTAAATATCTACGGGTGAGGGCGATCAATACCTCAGGCATCTCAAGCTGAGGTGTCAAACCCACATTCTCTAGCA
>JBGSVR010000194.1:0-5398 GCA_041752855.1 Thermosynechococcaceae cyanobacterium | reverse complement strand
CCTGCATCGGTATAGGGCACCACCAAGATGGTTTGGCGAGAGAGCGTCGTTGGGATCTGACGGAGCGATCGCAGTACCTGCACTGTCCCTTCTACAATGCCAGGGCTAGCGCCAATTCCGTGTAGAGATCCGGCGGTGGCAGGGGTAGGGTTTTGCAGAACGCTGAGGGGCGGCGGTGTTCCATACACGACCGTAGGCACCCCCGTAAGTTCCTGGGCAAGTTCAAACTCGCGGCTTCGCGCCACAGCCAGTTGAGATAGCCTTGCCTTGAGCGTAGGAGAGGGCTGCGTGACCCACTCACGAAGTTCACTGAGGGTCAGAAAAAATATATCGCCTGTCCGCTGAAGCAGTTCTTGAGAGAGTGCATCTTGTTCTAAGGCCAGCAACGCATAGCGCAACTCTGCCAACAAACGGCTGTAGACCTCAGCTACCTGACCTTTCAGGGTTAACCGCTTTTGCACAATTCGAGCGACTAAACCTTGGCGCTTTGCTAGCGCTGGTGCTGGCGTAGACCCAAGATTTTGTAGCAGGAGCCAGACGGGCTGTGGATCTTCTTGCCAAGTGGGGATAGAAATATCCGTGGCAACATCGCTCAGGTAGCCATACTGCGCTAAAAACGCTTTCATCTCAGGATGAACGGATTCAGTATTGAGGGTGGATGAGTGATGGGAGGCAAGATTATGGAGCGATCGCAGTGCCGCCATCTCGGGCAACACAGACGTATCAAGGGCAGTATCTTCAACCCGCCATAGCTTTTGCCGCACGGCAGCACTGATGGGTGCCAAAATGCTAAAAAATGTGGCGCTACGCAAGGCCGAAAGCAGTGCGTCAATCCGCTCTAGGATTGCTGTGGGGCTTGACAGAGAAGGCTGTGCAGCAATCGCCTCCAATAGCGGGGCAAAGGCCGTGCGGTTTTGTTGGCGAAAGGCACTGGGCAATGTCCATTCTTGAAGCAGCAGCTTTGTTAAACCTGGCAAGGTTTTAAGCATTGCGACCGGCGAAGGTCGCCCCATTGGGGCACCCCGCGTCAAAAATTCTAGACTTTCAGCGGGTAGACCCATCCGACGAAAGAGCTGACCGAGCAGTGTGGCATTAAAGTAGGCGTGCCCGTAGTGCAGCGTTGCAAGCTCTTGCACCTTAAACGGGTCGGATCGTCCGCCTAAAATAGATTTAAATAAATCTGCCCAAACGCCGCAGGTCAATGGCTGGTTGATAGACCAAGTGAGGGGACGAATCACCCCAGGAATTACTTCAGCTGCAATACGACGAGTCCAGATGGGCAGTAGCGTCGTAATGGTTCGCGTTTGCAGCACCCAGAGCGTTGTGCCGTCGTAAGTCCACTCCATGTCTTGAGGAACGCCGTGGTACCGTGCTTCTAGGTCTCGAACCAGGACTGCAACCCGCTCAATAATCTCTGCCGGAATCTGGCCTGCTTCTCCCGTAATCACCCCTTTAAACACCCCATTGGCAGCCGTGCCTAGCGCTGGGATTGTGACTAGGTAACGCTCTGGCGTAACGTGACCTGACACAACATTGGTGGCAAGCCCTGGCAAGCCTTCGATCGCTACCGCCTCCCCATCCCCAGAAGACGGGTCACGGCTAAAGGCCACGCCCGAATATTGTCCCTGGATTTGCCGCTGCACAATGACTGCCATTCCCCCTTCCGCAACGCCTCGGCTCTGGCGATACTGCGCGGCGGCTGGGTCATCGTAGCAGTCTTGACAATGGGCGATCGCCCGTCTTAACCCTTCCTGTGAGGTCACGTCTAACACCGTTTGGTACTGCCCCGCCGCTGAAGCCTGATCGGAGTCTTCTCCCATGGCAGAAGATCGCACCACCCAAGGCTGCTCTACGCTCGGATGGATGGCCTTAATTAACGGCTCTGCGTCATCGCCTGGGGGCAATACCCACCCCTCTGGTACTGAGAAGCCCCAGCGCATAAGCTGTGCTAAAGTTGCGGCTTTTTGACCGACTTTCTCGGCGAGTAAAGGCTGAGCTAAAGACACCAAACCGCTAGTTCCTCCCAAAAACTGAAATGCACCCTGACTTTCTGCATTGGCCTGACCTGCTGGAAGCGCTAAGTCTTCAGGGCGTTGAGTGTAGACCCAGGCCAACAGACCAGAGAGGGCGATCGCCATCAAAGTCTCAGCTAAGTCCTGCCGCAGCAGCGCAATCACAATCGGCAACACCATCAATGCTAGCCAGCGGATTTTCCGGCGCTCTGGCACCACCGCCGTCATGCCCCCACTCACCAAAAACATGGTCAGCGCCACTCGCCAGTCATAAACTGTAACGCCCCACACCGCATTGGTGGTACCTGCTCCGCGCCCAATCCAGAAGCGACCCGCCACCAGCGCCACCAGTGCCGCCAGTTCTACCGTCGGGTTGGGCGGCAGCAGCGCCCGAACCCCCAGCACACATCCAATCCCTTTCGCCGCCTCGGCTAATACCGAACATACTCCCACCCCAGTGCCGCCGTGATAGAACGCAGCAGATACGCCAATGTTGCCGGTGCCCAAATCCTTTAATTTTTGGCCTGTTAGACCCCGCACAATCCAAGCCGTAATCGGCATTCCCCCAATGAGTGGACAGCCCACCACCAGAAACAAAATACCCCACCCATCATTGATAGACATCAAAGCTAAGAATCTCCCCGTTTCCATGCCGTAATAGGCGAAATGCGCGGAGACCAGAGGAGCTTTAAGTCAGACGCATTAAGCGGATCTTGAACCACAGAAGTTGACCCTTCCCCCTTCCAAGACTTTGCCCAGATGCTGCCCTGAACACGCGCAGAAGATTGCACAGTAGAAGTAGGCGCAACTAGAGTGACATACAGCGGTACAGAATCTCCACTCAGGCTAACCGCAGGCGCAGGTGCAGAATCTGAAGGATAAACGTATATCTGAACTCGCGCAGCGGCTGGGGTGCCTTCCTGCTCAATGGCTGGGATGCTTCCATTTCCGGAAAGATTTACAGCACCATGAGCATAAATGATCAGTGTTGAACCAGCCACGAGGAGAATTTTGCCGCCCCCTGCGACGGTAAGTCCCCCCTCTAGATCAAGCACTATTGTTTGTGCCTCAGTTCCCAACTTCAAGATTGCTGTGGGATTGTTGAGGTAAATAGATTGACCATCCTCTTTAGCCTTAACGCGATAGGTCAAAGTGCTGTTATGTCCTGCTGTGGCAGTTGAATTTGTCTCGGAGTCAATTTCTGCTGCACTATCCGAGCCTTGATCCGGTTGATGCTCTCTATTTCTGTCCCGCTCCATTTCAGAATGATGCTGAGGGGTTCTGGGCAAAGCAGTTGCGCGGTTATCAATGGCGTTAATGGAATAGGTTCTAGGCTGTGTCGTAGCGGTTGAAGTATTGCCTTCGGGCGGCAGTTCAGGAAATGCGATGCCCGGAGTGGGTTGATATACGAAAGGAAGCTGAGTTTGTCTTTGAAGCTGCTGTACCGCATTAGTAGATGCAGCATCACCTAAACACGTCGAGTCACGAACATTCGTTTGCAAAGCAGCGGAGCTAGAGGTCTCGGCTACCTGATTTTGCGAAATCCAAAGTCCAGGGGGGGTGCCCAGCCCTGGGTCACGGGTAACGTTAAAGTTGACCTTAATTTGAGCTGTGGCGGTTCGGATGGAATCATCTGGGTTGATTCGTCCCTGAACTACTAATGCCCCTGTTCCGATGGCTGGGTTAACCGCATTAGGCTGATATTGGTAGCTCATAAGCCGATACTGACCATCGGCGGGGTTTGAGGTTGCATTAATCCACTCTTGACGGGCGTAGGACTGGATTTGGCTGCTAGGTTCGCTGGGGTTAGTGCTGCACGGGTTTAGCGCTGCATTAGGGACGGTTTGCCACGAGATGGCGCTGCCGCAGTAATTGCTTAACGCTTTGTCAGAACAGTAGGTTGCTAAGGGTCGGTAGCGATTTAGAAGTGCCTGGAGCTGAGTTATGCCACCCTCCGCTGCCGCTGAACTGCGGACGTTGGCTTTTTGGGCGATCGCCGAAATTCGATTTTGGCTAGAGCGCTCAATCATCATGACGCCCAGCAAAATTGTGATGACCCCCACGCCCAAGACAACGGGTAAAACGAACCCTCTCTCTGAAGGGGGCGCAGCCATTAAAGCGCGTGCTGATCTGCGAAAATGCATCGCTACCAAGACCTTTTAGGAATGCCGCCATGCCGTACCATATCAGCTTCTTAGTATATCAATCTGGCGAGTGCCCAGACTGTCTGCTATCCGTAGTAGGGCAAAACCTTTTCCCAGTGTGGCCTGTCGCCTCTTTGCCAAGCGTGCCATCCTAACGTCAACAGTGCGTTTGCAAGCTGTTCTGGATCTATACTATTCTCTATCTCAATCACCTGGTCAAGCCCTGAGGTGGATGATACAAGCTGCTTCCACGCTTGCTCAGGCAAAAGCTGATCGGCACAAACCTCGCTGACTAAACCTTCGGCAACCTGAACTTTATAAATTGCGCCATAGACATTGCCTTGCTGTCCAGCCAGACTAACGGCAACCGTCCAGGTTTTTGCATTATGTGACTGGGCGGCAACCCAAGCGGCGATCGCCAAGTTTGAGAAGCCAAATAAAGGTAGGCGAAGCTGCTGCGCTAAGGTACGCGCAGTTACAACCCCAATCCGGATTCCGGTAAAGCTGCCTGGACCTTTGAGTACGGCTATCCAGGCGAGATCTGTCCACCGCTGGGGCACCATAAAGGCTTGGAGCAGCGGATGCAGTTGGGTCGAGATCGCTCGCTCTAGAACCCAAGATTGGTAGCGATTAGACCCGGACGGCTGACCCAGCGCCAGGGTTAAAGCGGCAGTAGTGGTATCTAGACCAAGGCCATAGGAATGCTGAACAGAATCAAGATTTAACGTCATTACACTGCACAAAAATGCTTAAAGCGCCGTCTTCTAGACAACAAAGATTAATCCACTTTTACCGAAAATAGGAATATTGCCCTAAAAATGTTCGATAACCGCTCAAAAAAAGCCTGTTTGGCACATTCGATTCACATTTTCCAAAATAGCGCATCGTCCACTAAGATTTATGTAGAGTCTGAGAATGCGTGACTTCAAATTCATATTTGTTTATATAGATTTCAAGTAAATCCATAAGACTCGACAGATCAACAAGGTTTTAAGCCATGTTGGTTAAGTTTAGATTCCCCATTTCTCAGAATTTGTTATTTTCGAGTCAAATCCTTAAATGCCCGAGCTTAATTAGGTATCAATAGATCTGTATGGATTCTTTCCCTGAGTACTCATCAGAGCTAGTATTCGAGACTGATAGCAGTCTACAGCTTCTATTGTTTATTGATAAACGCTCTAGCTCCAAAGATCAGCTTCGCCAAGTTCAAGATTATCTAGAAACGCTGCGTGCGACCTGTGC
>JBGSVR010000193.1:0-8931 GCA_041752855.1 Thermosynechococcaceae cyanobacterium | reverse complement strand
GTATTGGCACCAGGGCAAAGGTACTGCAAAGAAGCATCATCAAAGCGTTCTAAAATTTGCTTTACCTGCTTAAGCTGACGAGGCCAATGAAAGGTTTTAGCCGTTCGCAGCGGCTGGGGGTTGCCAGAAGCATCGGGCAATAAATGCCGCCCCGTAAAGAGTACCCCGCTAGACTGGTAGTACACACAGGCAGAGCCAGGGGAATATCCAGGAGTCCAGAAAATTTGAGTGTTTGGCGTAATGATTCTGCTTTCAGAGAAGGGTGTAACTTCCACGTCAGGCAATAGGTATGCTTCTTGCTCTTGTACCAAGATCTGACAGCCAAACTGTTTCTGAATGCTCACAGCCGCAGGACTCATCCCCTGACGATGGGTCAACACAAGCCACGCGACGCCGCCGTTCTGCTCTAAAAACGCTTGAGTCGGCTTCCCCCAACTGGGACAATCAATGAGAATGTTCCCAGTTGGGGTTTGGGTGATGCTTTGAGAAACATTATGAGAGATATTTTGGGAATTCTCTACAATAAGATATGCGGTTCCGCCAAAGGTTTCGCGGTTGGGCGGAAATGCCCAAATTGACTCCAAAACGGATCTCGGTTCTTTACTCACAAAGCCTAACTCTTGCTCTAAGGGAAGCGGAATGTGCTGTACTGACGATAGGCAAAGTTCATTGACCCATTAGACCGCATTTTTCATTAACGCATGGTTTGGCTATTTGTTTTTCTGCTGGGTTTGACACTGTACTTTATTGTGCAGCGGAGCGTGGTGCGTGTGACTCATACGCCGTGGTGGCAGCTTTGGCTGGCGCTCATGATTCCGGCCTTTGTAATTGTGGGCTGGGCGATCGCCCGTCAGTCTGTCGATGCAATTCCCACGTCTCTCTTGGTGGGTTCTTTTGTGGTCAGCGTTGTGCTGTACATCTTTTTGATCACTCGTAATCCAAAGGTACTGCCTGCTGCCAAAGATACCACTTTAGAATCAGGTGTAGAGGCATTAAAGGCGGATGCCAATGCTGCTGCAATTCCGCTCACAAAAGAGGAACAGGCGCAGCTTCAAAACTGCTTTCCTTGGTCTACCTACTACCTTAAGAACATTGATCTCAAACCTCAAGCTGTCATCTGCCGTGGGCAGTTGCGGGCAGAGCCGGAGGCGGCCTACCAAACCATTCAGCAAAATATTAAGGCGGCCTTTGGCGATCGCTTTCTCGTCTTATTTCAAACCGATGCTGCCAAGCAGACTTACTTTGCCTTGGTGAATAACCCCTACGCAAAGCCTCAGACCCGATCCGTTTATCGACCTGGGCTAGCTTTGGGCTTGCTGCTACTCACCTTAGTCACAACCACTTTGGCAGGGCTAGGGTTAAGCGACCCCACCCTCACCCCTGAAGCCATTTCAGGCAATCCACAAATTTTGCTCAATGGCTTGCCCTATGCGATCGCCCTGCTCAGCATTCTGGGCATCCGTGAATTGAGCTACTACTTCACCGCTCGATCCTACAAAATTCAGATTACGCTGCCTTACCTGATTCCGATTCCCTTTGCCTTTGGCACCATTGGCGCTTACTTACTCAAACGTAGCCCCATCCCGAACCGCAAGGCGCTGTTTGACGTGGGGGTTGTGGGACCTTTGGTAGGGTTTATCATCACCCTGCCTATTTTGATTTGGGGACTGATGCATTCTGAACTCGGCGCACTGCCCAGTAAGCCAGGGGTATTGTCTACCGAAGCGCTCAACCCCAGGCTTTCAATTGCCATTGCGATCGCCTGTCGCTTAGTCTTTGGGCAAAACCTATCGGCAAATTCTGGGGTAAACCTTCACCCTGTTGCCGTTGCAGGGGTAATCGGCATTGTTTTTGCCGCCATCCGACTGATTCCTTTTGGGCAATTTGATGGGGGTCGGATTGTCCACGCCATGTACGGGCAGCGCATGGGGCTGATTGTGAGCCAAGTCTGCCGTATTTTGGTGCTGCTGCTGTCCTTTGTGCAGCCGATTTTGCTCTACCTCGGCATTTTCTTGATGGTGATTCCCGCAGCGGATGAGCCAGCGCTCAATGATGTCACCGAGCTAGACAATTACCGAGATGGTATCGGCTTACTGGCTTTAGGGCTAATGCTGTTTCTAATTTTGCCCGTCCCCACCGGACTAGAATCGTTTTTCTTCACCGCAAACCCAACGCCATAGCGGATGAGTAGGCCCCTGCTGACGGATGCGTACCGCCTGCTGCTGTAGGCGGAGCTGCTCTGGCTTAGAAAGACCAAACAGAAGTGTACGGCTGTGCCATCCCAATACCGCAATGGTCATGCCAAGGCAAAGCGATAGCCCAAAGGCAGCGCCTTGGTGATAGGCCAAGCCATACCTGACCGCAACCCAGGTAAATGAATCGATTAAAAGCTGAATTCTAAAGCGGAACTGCCATAGGCTAATCAACCCCACGGTCAGCCATAGGGTCACTACAACGATCCAGCGCCCATAGGTCATCAGTCGGAGCAACCTTTGCAGGTCTTCTGGCTGCTGATGGTTGGATGAAAGGTTAACCAAAGAGATAGGTTGAGGATCCTGCATTTTTTGCAATGTTTGATGGGTCATCTGAGCGTTCTACTACTCCGACAACGCGGTTGGTTCTTTAGATTTTTCTCTGGCTTGGGTGAATTCACGCCACCACACCAGCAGGGTGCTGGCAATAAAAATGCTGGAGTAAGCCCCCGCTAAAAAGCCAATAATGAGAGCTAGAGCGAAATACTTAAGCGTTGCCCCTCCGAAGATAAAAATTGAGACCAGCGGCAGCAAAACCGTTAGGGTTGTATTGATAGAGCGCCCAAGGGTTTGATTAACCGCAATATCTACAGTCTCGGAAATCGGCTCTCCAGACTTAACGTTTTCGCGCACACGGTCGTAGATGACGACCGTATCGTTAATTGAGAAACCCGTAATGGTCAACAGCGCCACAATAAATAGGCTGTCTGCTTCAATGCCAAATACCAGACCCAGCATGGAATAAATTCCAACCGTGATCAAAATATCGTGCAAGAGCGCAACGATGCCCCAAAACGCATAGTCAAACTGATATCGAATGCTCAAATACAGTGCAATCCCCCCAAAGGAAACCAGCAGCGCCAGCAAACCAGAGGTTAATAGCTGACGGCCTAAGGTTGGACCTACAGTGTCAATCTGACTCTTTTTAATATCAAACGGGCCGATTTTTTGATTGAGTGCCGCTTCAACCTTACCGCGCTCCTCAAAACCTAGGGTTTTGGTTCGTACTGAAATGGCCTGCTGCTTTTCACCCAATACTTGGATGCTGCTATCACCTAACCCTTGCTCCGTCAAAATATCGCGGACAATGGCGGTGTCAATCGGTTTGGCACAGTCTGATGGCTGCTGGCAGTTGCGCTCAAACTGAAGCCTTGTGCCACCCACAAAGTCCAGACTGGGTCGCAAGGGCGCACCAAACTGCATAAAAGAAATGACCATCGCCGCAATGCCTGCCAGGATAACCCCAACCGACACTGACCACCATAAGGTGCGCTGCTTGCTCAAGACTAACTTCATTGAGCCACCTCCGGCTTTTGGGGAACATAGAGCTGCGGTTTACGAAATTGAGGGGCGCTAATGGCAATAAAAAGCAGCGTTCGGCTACAGGTGATGGCGGTAAACATGCTAATCATGACGCCCAGCGCCAGGGTTAAGGCAAAGCCTTTCACCAATCCAGATCCGAGCCAAAAGAGAGCGCCGCAGGCAATCAGCGTCGTCACGTTGCTGTCTAAAATGCTAGAGAATGCTCGATTAAACCCTGATTCGATAGAGCGGTATAGCGTTTTACCTGCTCGCAACTCTTCACGAGTGCGCTCAAAGATTAGGACATTAGCATCCACAGCCATCCCAATACTCAGAATAAATCCTGCGATTCCAGGCAGGGTTAGGGTGACACCCATCAGCACAAAGGTTGCATAGGTCAAAAGCGCGTAAACCCCCAAGGAGATGTCTGCAATGACCCCTGGCAAGCGGTAGTAAACCCCCATAAAAATAAATACTAAAACCAGACCGCCAATGGCTGCAAAAATGCTGCTGCGGATGCTGTCTTTGCCCAGGGTTGCCCCAACGGTGCGGTTCTCGATAATTTCAACAGGGACAGGCAAGGCTCCCCCGCGTAGCTGAACGGCTAAGGTATTGGCTGACTTTGCATCGAAGTTGCCAGAAATTTCGGCATTGCCCCCCGTAATCCCCGTCGCGGCATACTGTGCCGAAACGCCAGGGTAGCTCAGGAGTCGGTCATCTAAGAAAATGCCGAGGGTTTGTTTGGTGCCTGCAATGGCTTTGGTTAGGTCAGCAAAAAGTTCGCCGCCTTTGCCATCAAACCGCACGGCGATCGCCCAGCTATCGGAACTTGTGGAGGTGGGTTGGGCAAAGGCATCGGTCAAATCTGAACCCGTCAGCTTTGAGGGTTCGTAAAGCTCCAGAATGGTTTTCTGGATGGCCTTAATTTGAGGCTGAAGGGCGGCGATCGCCTTTTCGTCTCTCGGGGTGACTTTCTCGAGGGCATTGAGCTGAACATCAATAAACGCTCGTTTTTGCAGCGCTTCGCCAAGCAGTCCGTCGGTTCCAGGCTTTTGCTTGCGGAACTCAAGCTGGGCGGTGCCGCCCAAGACCTGTTCTGCCTGCTTGGGGTCATTTACGCCAGGAAGCTGAACCAGAAGCTGATCTTTTCCAGAAGTCTGCACCAGCGCTTCTGAAACGCCCAGTCCATTGATGCGTCCTTCAACGACCTTCTGTACCCCTTCCAAAACCTGGGGGGTAATTTCTTTGACTTTGTCCGTTGTCTTAACCTGTAGCGTTAACTGTGTACCACCCGTCAAATCCAAACCCAGTCGAGTGGGGATTTGGTTGATTACCACGATTGCTCCGACCATCAAGAGCAAAATAAACGCCAGCAGAAACCGTTGTTTACCAATCACAAGACCATCATCCAAAAATAAACAAGCCTGCTCTGTGCCCCTACCAAGGACGACAGCTCACCACCCTTAAGCAGCAAGCTGTGATGTTTTCATTGGTGCCCTAGCAACAAACGATTGATTGCTATACCTGCAAGGCTACAACTTTTTGTACTGCCTCTACAATCTGTGCGGGCTGCACAATCGTCAGGTTCTCAAGCGTACCATTGTAGGGTGTAGGGATATCCTGGGACGACATCCGCAGAACGGGGCCATCTAGCTCATCAAAGAAGCGATCGCTGATAGATGCCGTCAGCTCTGCCCCAATCCCTCCAGTTCTCATGCACTCTTCGACAATAATGACTCGATGGGTCTTGCGAATGGATGCGCCAATGGTATCAAAATCCAAAGGCTTGAGCGACAGTAAATCAATGACTTCGGGGTCATAACCCTGAGGCACGAGGGTTTTGACGGCCTGCATAACGTGATGACGCATTCTGGAATAGGTCAAAATGGTGACGTCTTTCCCTGGGCGCACAATTTCTGCCTTATCAAGGGGAAGTACATACTCTCCGTCGGGAATTTCTTCTTTGAGGTTGTACAGCAGCACATGCTCAAAAAACAGCACGGGGTTGGGGTCACGAATAGCGGCTTTGAGCAAGCCCTTAGCGTTGTAGGGCGTGGAGCAGGCCACAATTTTGAGGCCAGGAACCGCCTGAAAATAAGCTTCTAGTCGCTGAGAATGCTCAGCACCTAGCTGGCGACCGACACCACCAGGCCCACGAATCACAATCGGAATTTTATAGTTGCCGCCGGAAGTGTAGCGCAGCATTCCGGCATTGTTAGAAATTTGATTGAAGGCTAACAGCAAAAAGCCCATGTTCATCCCTTCAATGATGGGCTTCAGCCCTGTCATTGCGGCACCCACGGCCATACCTGTGAAGCTGTTCTCGGCAATAGGGGTATCTAAAACCCGAAACTCGCCATACTTTTTATAAAGTCCTTTCGTGACCTTATAGGATCCTCCATATTGCCCCACGTCTTCGCCCATGACCATCACGGTGGGGTCATGAGCCATTTCTTCGTCGATTGCCGCTCGGAGCGCGTTAAAGAGGAGAACTTCAGCCATATCACTTTAGGGATGTACTAAAAGATACGTTAGCAGAAGAATGGCTTAGTCCCCTCGTTTTGAAGTGGCAGGATGCTCCTAATTGTTGTCGTTTAGGGACTATTGCGGGCAATGGAACCAGGCCCACAGGCTCCGGCGATCGCAAAGGGTACGGTTCGCCCAAAGCTATAGGCATCTCCAGGTTCTTGTAGTTCAACGTGGAGGTGAGGGCCAGAACTCCAGCCAGAATTGCCGCTGTAGCCAATGAGCTGACCAATTTCAACGGTGTCTCCAGCCTTCACCTGAACCTGACTTCTAAACCCTTGTTGAAGGTGCAGGTAAGCAGAACGATAGCCGCCGTCATGCTCCACTAAAACATAGTTAAATTTAGAAATATTTTCAGCCCCGCCTCCTGTATCTGGGTATCGATCCTGCACCCCTATCACTCGCCCTGCACGCATTGCATAAACGGGCGTACCAATGCTTGCTGCCAGATCATAGGCATACTCCATTCTGCCGCGATGGGTGGTGCCACGAATGCCTTGGGACAGGTAGCCTAGCCCGTTCAGCGGATGGCAGAACCCTGTTAGTGGTGAAGCGACGGTGGGATAGCGATTTGCGGTTAAAGGCGTATAAAACCCTTTTTCATCAGGCGTTCTAAATGCCTGTAAAGTGGCGGACTGAGAAGCTGTTTTCCACTGTGGCTGATCTGCCCCTCCCACAGCATCTGTCGCTGAGCCACTGCGCATAGCGGAGGGACTAATGGCAACAGCCGCACTACTGGGTGAGATTAGCTTAGGTGCGATTGGAATTAACGTGCTGAGGGCAAATAAGACTGCCGCTGTCCAATTGCGACGCTGCTGCTCTGTCAGCGCACCATTGAGCTGTTGAAGCGTTACGGCACCCTGCTGAACCAAAACTTCACCTAGTTTAAGCGGTGTATTTCGCTGTGCTAATAGCGCTTGATTTAAGTCAATTTTGGTGATGAGTCCTTTTTGAAGCAGAACTTCACCAACCCGAACTTTATCTGGCACTCGCGAACGCTTTTTAAACACAAAAATCTCCTAGGCTACTTCAAGCCAAATGTAAAAGGGGCACCATTCAGACCACCTGCTTATAAACATCCGTCAACGGTAAAAGACGCCATCAACGGATTAGACATCTGGTTTTGACGTCTTACATGAGGGTTCAAACTACCATCAGGTCGTGTTATTTGGGGTTTTCTTACACTTCAAAACTTGATAAGCCGCAGATGAATGCTGTTTCCAGCTCTCTCATAGAGTTCCCTGGTCAAAACGACATACGATCACAATTTTTAACATCTTTCGATTTTCTTAATATTTATTCTTTTCAGAAAGTAAAATAATTTATGTCTGTATTTATCGAGTCTATATAAACAAATAAACTTAATAAATACAATCTGAATTAGAGTGTTAAGCAGGCTCTTAAAGTTGCCTCAACTGCTTCTGCAAGGCTGCTGAGGTGATACCCTCCTTCAAGCCCAAACAAAACTTTTGGGGTTAAGGCTAAGCAATCGGCGGTTAATGTTTCAAAATCTTCTGGGTTTAGATTTACGGCGGCGAGTGGGTCGGCTTGAGCTGCGTCATAGCCAGCGCTCACGATGAGTAAATCTGGTGCAAAGGTTTTAAGAAAGGGAATGACCTGGTTTTGAAAAGCGGCTTGATAGTCAGCGATTGTGCTGCCTGCCTGCATAGGGATGTTAAGCAGCAGGGGGCTATTATTTTGGGCTGAGCCAGTACCAGGATAAAACGGGTATTGATGGAGGGAGCAATAGGCCAGTTGAGCAGTAAGTTGAGGATGATTCATCACGATCTCCTCGGTTCCATTGCCGTGGTGAACATCCCAATCAAGGATGGCAACGCGCTCTACTCCAGGTTGGGTGAGGGCGTAAAGGGCGGCGATCGCCGCATTCCCAAACACACAAAACCCCATCCCTTGTTCAGGCAAAGCATGATGCCCAGGCGGACGGGCAAGCACAAACGCAGGCTGCTGCAAGGCTAAAACACTGTCTACGCCATCGAGCCAAGCATTAACTGCTAAACAGGCGACCTCATAACTTTGGGCAGAGATAGGGGTATCGGGGTCTAGTCGTCCGCCGCCACGCGCGGAAACTAATCTGACCTGATCAATATATTCAGATGTATGAGCTTTCAGCATCCAGGGTAGAGGATCGCGGGTGTCTAAGCTGGATGGCACTTTCCAGTCGAAATGACTTGCCCACGGAGATTGGTGTAAATGTTTGACCACCGCCCTAAGTCGTTCAGGACGTTCGGGATGACCAAATCCCGTTTGATGATTTAAAAAGGTTTCGCAATAGAAAATAGGTATCACTTCAGGCACCCTAACGGATGAAACTCCACGATAGCCAATAGAGGAGAGCTAGCGCTACAGCGTTTTTGCGGCCTCCATGCTACTTCTCTCGGCATGATAAAATAATGAATAAGCAGCCATAAATGTTGAGCAATCTGAATTTAGGGGCTGCTATTTTTCTTAGTTGGCCTTTTTCTGCCAATATTCCTCACCTTTTGGAGTCTTTTCGGTTATGACCTTTTCCCAGGAGCTGCCCCAAGAGCGAATTATCCCCATTGATTTACGGGATGAGATGTCTCGCTCCTACTTGGAATATGCCATGAGCGTGATCGTGGGTCGGGCGCTCCCCGACGCGCGGGATGGCCTAAAGCCTGTGCATCGCCGCATTCTCTACGCAATGCATGAACTGGGCTTAAGCCCCGATCGCCCTTTCCGTAAGTGCGCCCGTGTGGTGGGGGACGTGATTGGTAAATATCACCCCCACGGCGACACGGCGGTTTATGAAGCCTTGGTGCGGATGGCGCAGGACTTTTCAATGCGGATTCCGCTTGTCAACGGTCACGGA
>JBGSVR010000192.1:0-2191 GCA_041752855.1 Thermosynechococcaceae cyanobacterium | reverse complement strand
AGTGTGGAGCCGCCGCCTAGCGCATCGCTTGCTTACGTTCTGCCTTAAGGTCGCGCTGGCTGGATGCCGCCATTTCTGCGTCTAAAAGCGTTTGCCCTGTCGCGGAAAGGTAGACATCATCTAAACTGGGGCGAGCCTGAGCAATGCCAAAAATAGGGATGTTGGCAGCTTTCAATGCTTGCTGAAGCTCTAAAATGGCGTCACTTTGGGCAGCAACTACCAAATTGAGGGAATTGCCTTGGGCAGGATTAATAATGACATCTTGCACGAAGGGAAGCGCGGTTGCCAAAACCTTAGCCTGCTCCGCCTCTTCAATTGAGGTAAATTCGCGAATTTTTAAGGTGATGCGATCGCCCCCCACCCGATCTTTCAGATCCGAAGGGGTACCTTCCGCAATCACTTTGCCTTGGTCAATAATGGCAACCCGATCTGCTAAGGCATCAATTTCTTCAAGGTAGTGGCTGGTGAGCAAAATGGTGGTGCCGCGATCGCGCAACTGCCGCAAAAAGTCCCAAATGACGCGACGGCTTTCGATATCTAGCCCTACGGTCGGCTCGTCTAATACCAACACCACAGGTTCATGGAGCAACCCTGCGGCCAGATCGAGACGTTTTTTAAGACCGCCAGAATAGGTGCCCGTTTTTTTGTCTGCCCAAGGCGTTAGGCCAAGACGATCGGTAATGGACTCAATGCGGGGGGCGATCGCCGCTTTCGGCAAGTGATAGAGCGCAGCCTGAAGCTGAAGCAGTTCTCGACCTGTCAGCACCTTATCTAAGGCCACTTCTTGGGCAACGTACCCTAACAGCTGTCGTGCGACCTTAGGTTGTGCCACCACAGAAACCCCAGACACCTCAACTCGACCTGCATCAGGAGCCGCTAAGGTACAGATGCACCTTAAGGTCGTCGTTTTTCCGGCACCATTGGGACCTAGCAGTCCAAAAATTTCTCCAGGCTCGACCTGGAAAGATACGCTCTTGACCGCCTCGGTTGTGCCATAGCGTTTCTGTAACTGCTCAACGAGTACAGCGGGAGCCATAGACAGTCCATCTCAATAAATCTCAACATCTCTATTCTAAAGAGCTGAGGAGGATTCTGAACGCAGGCTTCGCACAGATTCATCTAGGGTCAGCGTTAAGCCGCCCGATCCGTCGCCTGCAACGCCTCTGATTGGCGCACTTCCGAAGTTTGTTCGCGTAAAAGCTCTTCTAGCTGCTGCTTTTCTTCTAGTAGCAGCACATTGCTCGATAGCTCTGAGGTTGTCTCAGCATGACGATGAAACCGAATGCCGATTAGCAAATCGTATAAAAAGCTGCCGATATTTTCGCGATTAAAAATGCCCAAGGTTTGAGGGCTACCCTTTGCGTCTAAGAGTGGCTTAACGGCGTAGTAGGCAGGCTGCACCTTATACCAAGGCACGGAAGGCCACAGGTGATGAATCAGATGATAGTTTTGACCCAAAATTAAAACATTAAGCCAAGCACTCGGATACACTCGCGCATTTTTCCAGCGGTTGCGCTCTTGAAAATCACGGTGAGGGAGGTAATCAAAAAACAGACCCAGCGCCACACCTACAACAAGTGCAGGGGTAAACCAATAGTTCATGATGTAGCCAAGCTGCCCGTGGGAAGCGGCAAACCAGACCACGCTCACCATAAAGAGGCGACTCAAAAACCACTCCAGCAGCTCAAACTTACGCCACAGCTTCCGCTGAAAGAAAAATATCTCGTGATAGAAAAAACGGGGAGCAATCAGCCATAGCGGGCCGCAGGTTGAAACAAAGTGATCGGGGTCATTTTTGGGGTCATTGACATTGGCGTGGTGCTGCATATGCACCCGCGTAAAGACCGGAAACGCAAACCCTAAGATTAAGGCGCTAATGTGCCCCATTGCCCCATTGATAATGCGATCGCCGTGGGCAACCTTGTGAGACGCATCGTGAATGACTGTACCCGCTAAATGGAGAGACAATACGTTGAGCACAAAGACAACGCCACCAGGCCAATCTCCCAGAAAATACCCTAGCGTTGACCCTACGATGAGGGCAACAGAGGCCAACAGCATCAGCAAGGTCGGGTTAAACGCCCCTGGAGGCCCTAAGAATTCATACGGAACCGTCCGGGGATGAACTTCACCTAGCATTAACCAACAATCCTTGCTGAGTCGCCATTATTCTCTGGGTAGTATACGACAG
>JBGSVR010000191.1:0-1869 GCA_041752855.1 Thermosynechococcaceae cyanobacterium | reverse complement strand
AAGACTGTCAGCCGCTGAAAAGGCCGAATGATGTTGCCCAGCAGCATGTTAATGGCCACAAGCTGACCGATGGTGAGTTCTTGTTGAATCACCAGATGTGCGCCGTACCAGAGCAGCGTGGTGGTGGCGATCGCCTCAATACCATTGCTAAAGATTTGCAGCCGATTGCTAATCACCTGACCCATGAAGGTCTTTTGAATGGATCGGCTAAAAAATTCTTCCCACCGCCAGCGCACACTTTGCTCTACTGCTGATGCTTTAATGGTACGAATCCCTGTAAGCGACTCAATCAAGTAGCTACTTTCTTGGGCAATTGCGCTAAAGATTTCTCTAGAAATGCGCTGCAAAAACGGCGTTGCAAATAGCGCCAGCAAGAAAAAGGGCGGAATCACCAGCAGCACCATTAGTGCCAATCGCCAGCTATACCAGAGCATTAAGCCCACGTAGATGAACACCGTAAAGAGATCTAGCAAAATCGTCAGGGCTTCCCCCGACAAAAACCGCTGAATTTTACGATTTTCCTGAACGCGGGAGACGAGATCGCCCACATAGCGCGATTCAAAAAACTTGAGCGGGAGCCGGAAGGTATGGCGGATAAACCCAATAATGAGGGCTGAATCTAGGCGATTGGCGGTGTGGTCGATGAGATACTGGCGCAGCCCAATAATCGCTACGCGAAATACGCTAAACAAAAGCAGCCCCAGACCCACTGCCGTCAGGGTTAAATCTGAGCCTTGAACCACCACGCGGTCTAGCAGAAGCTGTGTAAACAGTGGTGTGACTAGCCCAAAAAGCTGAATGCAGATAGACGCAATTAGCACCTCAAACATTACAAGCTGATAGGGGCGCAGAAGGTCGAAAAAGTGCCAGAACGTAGTCTTATCTTCTTTGGCTTCTTTGAAAAATACCGACGGCGTTAGTAGTAAGGTGTAGCCCGTCCAGTCTGCTTCAAAGGCTGAGTGACTAAGACTGCGTTGACCAATGCCAGGGTCTGCCACAATTACATGCTTTGTTGTAATTCGATAGACGACGATGTAGTGTTTGCCTTCCCAATGGGCGATCGCCGGTAGCTGCTGTTTGGCGAGCTGCTGGAGCGTGGCCTTGACGGGCTTTGTGGTGAATCCGAGGGTTTCTGCCGCTGTGGATAAACCCAGCAGTGATGCGCCATTGCGGTCTACGTTGGCTATCTCGCGCAGTCGATTAACGCTAAAGCGCTTGCCCCAGTACCTGGCTACCATCACTAAACAAGCTGCACCGCAGTCTGAGGCACTTTGCTGAGCAAAAAATGGATAGCGCTGTGTGGCGCGGTGCCACAGGTGCTGCGCTCGCTGCATTGGCCTAGGAAAATAAGAGCGACTTTTTTGGTCTTGCTGAGCTTGAGGCGATTTCGCCTGCGATACAGCCTGTGTAACTTTAGGTAAAACCTGAGCAGAATCAACCGAAGTCTTTTGTAGCAGGAGGTTTTTAGCTTGAGCAGATTCTAACAGGCGACTTTTAATAGCTCCGTGCTGCTGCATCAGTACGTTTAGAAGCTGAGATGGCACAAAGCACAGTTCTACCCCCATACCCGCTCGCATACAGTAAGGTGCAAAAGAGCGGTTGCCTAAGAATGTTAATCCTCCAAAGGCTTCCCCTATCGTCAACGTAGAAACTAGCTCATCCTGGTTGCCGAGTAAACGAACCTTGCCCGCAAGAATAATATATAGTCCTGATTTTGCATCTCGGCTATCCCAAAACTTTCCAACCTTAGGCGTTATAAATTCAAGTTGAGCTTTACAGGTGTTCCATTCTGACGGCGTAAGTTTATAGCCAAGAACTTGATTTAGATCTTGAGTCGTTAAAAATTCAGGCGTTGAAATTACCATAAAG
>JBGSVR010000190.1:0-1577 GCA_041752855.1 Thermosynechococcaceae cyanobacterium | reverse complement strand
GATCGCCTCCTCGAAATGGCTGAAATCTACGGTCGGTATGTCTCTCTTCCGCCACTGGATCTGCAAGCTACCGTAGCGGATTCTGGTTCAGAGACTCACTCGTAACCCCTGTGTAAACTCTAGTTGAGCTGCGATCGCCGTGCTTGCCGCCGTTTTGTATGGTCAAGAAGATTTACGCCTAGAGCAGGTCGAAGACCCCACGCCCAATGCTGGGGAAGTCGTCATTGAAGTCACTGTCGCCACCACCTGCGGCACCGACCTTAAAGTTTGGCGACGGGGAGGCCATGCGCGGATGCTTAAGCCCCCTACCCTATTTGGTCACGAGGCTGCTGGGCGCATTGTGGCGCTGGGTGATGGGGTGACGGGGTGGAGTGTCGGCGATCGCGTTGTACCCAACAACTCAGCGCCCTGCATGAGCTGCTTTTTCTGCAACCGTCAAGAATATTCCTTATGTCCTGACCTCACGTTTAACAACGGCACCTTTGCCCAATACCTTAAAATCCCTGCCCCCATTGTTCGCCATAACCTACTCCATATATCAGACGACGTAACGGATGCGCTGGCCTCTCTCACAGAACCCCTCGCCTGTGTTTTACACGGCGTGGCGCGGTCTGGTTTTTCGCTAGAGCTACAGCAGCGCTGGGGCTGTGCGCCCAAAGTCGCAGTGATTGGGGATGGGGCGATTGGCCTTATGTTTGTGGGTACCCTAGCCCACCAGGGTGCTGAAGTAACCCTATTTGGCGGCTCTACTCAGCGGTTGCAGATTGGCGAAAAATTTGGCGCGGCGCACACCTTTAACCATCGACAGATAGAGAGCATTCCTGCGGTTGTGAAAGGCTTAACCGCAGGGATGGGAGCCGATATTGTGGTAGAGGCCACTGGGGTGCCCAGCGTTTGGGAAACGGCGATCGCCTGTGGTCGCCCTGGTGCAACGATCAATCTTTTTGGGGGCTGCCCCCGCAACACGCAGATTAGTGTTGATACAGAACAGCTCCACTACAGCGAACTCACTCTCAAAGGCGTATTTCACAACACGCCCTTTTACGTCCGACAGGCTTTAGACCTGATAGCCAGCCGCGTGCTTCCCCTAGAGCTAATGATCAACGATCGGCAGCCTCTCCACAATTTAGGACAGGTCTTTGAAGACATGAAGCAGCGAAAAACCATTAAGGCCGCAATTATGCCCTAGCGCAAACTAACAATTGCTAAATAAATACCTAAGCTAATGGCTACAATCCAAACGCCACTCACGATGGCACCCGGAATAATCGTCAAAAGGGCAAAGCCACGTAGTCCCAAAATCACAATAGCGGCAATCAACGTGCCCCAAAATAACGGCGTGAGCCAAGACGGTTTAAATGAAGACATGATTCAAAATTTGTAAAAGGGCTGTAGCTCCAGCATCAAGTCTCAGAATTTTGTATCCAAACAGAAGGGCTGCGTTGGTCATCATAGGTTTGGCGCTGTTGACTCTGGCTTAGCGGTAGGCAAAAAATCCTGTGCCTTTTGCTCAAACTGAGCAATGCCATAGTTTACGGCAACAGATAGCCCAAAGCTAAGCACTAACGTTAGCGCGA
>JBGSVR010000189.1:0-16714 GCA_041752855.1 Thermosynechococcaceae cyanobacterium | reverse complement strand
CATCTACGAAGCGCGGGAGCAGGCTTTAGCCCACATTACACAAGATGCACGACGCTGTAATGCCGATGAGGTGGTGGGCATTAAGACCTATGTGTATAACTTAGGCGGCGGCATCATCGAATTTCTGGCGATCGGCACAGCAGTTAGAAAAATGCCTAATGTCGGCACTCAATCTGAATCACTCATTCCGCAAGCCATTATTCGAGATCAAGATACGTTTATCAATACGGCTGAAACCACTGCTGCTTCGTCTCTCAATCAGCCTGCCAATACCACAAACTTTGTTTCTATCTTTATTGGATTTGGCGTTTTTTCGCTGTGGCTCATTTTTATGATGCTACGGATGGTTCTGCGGTAAAGGCCGCATGTGTGGTGAGCAGTAGCGGTAATAATGAGGGCGATCACCTTTATTGGAAAACGATGTTAAGTTATGTGTATAAGTTACACATATACAGCAAATAAGGGAGCTTTATGAGTGGCATTCAGGCAACCTTTACGTCTACAGAGAACGCTTTTCATGTCGAGGGGTATGAAAAAATCGACTTCAGCCTGCTGTATGTGAACGGGGCTTTTGCGGTTAAGAATACTGAAATTGCAGAAAGCTACCGCTCGTTCGGTCGCTGCTTAATGGTGGTAGACAAGACGGTTTATGGTCTGTACGGTGAGCAGATCCAGGCCTATTTCCAGCATTATGAGATTGATCTGACTATCTTTCAGATCAGAATTGAAGAAACCGACAAGACGCTGCGAACGTTTGAGAAAATTGTCGATGCGTTTGCAGATTTTGGGCTGGTGCGCAAAGAGCCTGTTTTGGTCGTTGGCGGCGGTTTGACTACAGATGTAGCGGGGTTTGCCTGCGCGACCTATCGCCGCCGCACCAACTATATTCGGGTGCCTACCACTTTGATTGGGTTAATTGATGCCAGCATTGCAATCAAAGTTGCCGTCAACCACGGCAAGCTGAAGAATCGGCTGGGTGCCTATCACGCTTCTCAAAAGGTGATTTTAGACTTCTCTTTTTTAAAGACGCTGCCTGCGGCTCAGGTGCGCAACGGCATGGCAGAACTCATCAAAATTGCTGTGGTTGCCAATAACGAAATTTTTGGGCTGCTAGAGCAGTATGGCAAAGATCTTTTACAGACTCGGTTTGGCTCCCTGGACGGCACGCCCCAGTTACGAGAGGTAGCCAATAAAATCACCCATGACGCAATCCGCACTATGTTGGAGCTAGAGGTGCCCAACCTCCACGAGCTTGACCTAGATCGGATAATTGCCTACGGACACACCTGGAGTCCCACGCTGGAGCTAACGCCAGAGATTCCTATGTTCCACGGTCACGGCGTCAATATTGATATGGCCTTCTCGGCAACAATCGCCCAGCAGCGGGGCTACATTTCAGAGACAGACCGCGATCGCATTTTGGGGCTAATGAGCCGAATTGGACTGGCGATCGACAGCCCGTACCTCACCCCTGAGCTGCTGTGGAAGGCGACAGAGTCTATTAGCCGAACGCGAGACGGTCTGCTGCGAGCCGCAGTGCCTAACCCGATCGGAACCTGCTCTTTCATCAATGATTTGACCAGAGATGAACTGACGGAAATCTTAGCAATCCATCAAGAAATCTGTCGTGACTATCCTCGCGGCGGAGCAGGTGAAGACATGTACATTCCGTCACAAACGGCTAGTGAGATCGCTACAGCAGGGGTGCAGTCATGACGGTAGCGTCGCCCCGACCCGTGACCCCAGTGGGCATTCTGGCTACCAAGCTAGAGTATCTTACCCAACAGATTGGGGCTTTAGACAGCGTTGATGCTCACCTTAAGGCAGAACTCCAGAGCGCCTGTGCATTAGCGAGTGGCCTAGAACCCTACGTCAACCACTGTACAACGCCGGAGTCTGTGGCATTGGCGGCGTTGGCAAAGCGTACCCACGCCGAAAACTGGGGTCAGCGGTTTACAGATGGCAAAACAGCACAGCCCCTAGAGCAAGAAATGCTCTCTGGGCATGTCGAAGGCCAAATGCTTAAGTTTTTGGTGCATCTAACCCAGGCCAAGCGAGTGCTAGAAGTGGGTCTATTCACGGGCTACTCTGCTCTGGCGATGGCTGAGGCGCTCCCTGCTGACGGTACGCTGATTGCCTGTGAGGTTGATGCCTACGCGGCAGAGTTTGCTCAGCACTGCTTTAGCGAGTCTCCTGACGGACACAAAATTACGGTTAAGGTAGCACCCGCACTGCTGACCCTTAAGCAGTTGGCAGCAGACGGTGAACAGTTCGATTTAGTCTTTATTGATGCCGATAAAGGTGGATATATCGACTATCTAAATCTACTGTTAGAGTCTGACCTGCTGGCACCCCACGGGCTGATTTGTGTAGACAATACCCTCATGCAGGGTCAGCCCTACATGCAGGGCGAGGCGACGGCAAATGGTAGGGCGATCGCCGCATTTAATCAAGCCGTCATCGACAATCCTCAGATTGAGCAGGTGCTGATTCCGCTCAGAGATGGTCTTACTCTCATCCGCCGAATATGACGCCCTATCAATCGGCGCTTAAAACGGTGGCAACGCTGGGGGTGCTGCTGTTGGTGCTGCCTATAAACGCGGGGCTAACGGCGATCGCCCTACTTCGGTCGGTTTTCGTAAAGTCGGCTAGAGCCACCGCGCCGTACCCCAAAACGATCCTGGTTAGCGGGGGCAAAATGACCAAAGCGCTCCAGCTTGCCCGCTCCTTTCATCAGGCGGGGCATAGAGTCGTTTTGGTTGAGTCTCGCAAGTATGGGTTAACGGGGCATCGCTTTTCTGGGGCGGTTGACCGATTTTATACCGTGCCCAATCCCGACGCGCCGGACTATACTGATGCGCTCTTAAAAATTGTGCAGGCAGAGGGGGTAGAGGTTTACGTTCCGGTCTGTAGTCCAGTGGCAAGCTACTACGATGCCCTTGCAAAGCAGGCGCTTGCTCCCTACTGCGAAGTGCTGCATGTCGATGCGGCAATGGCTCAGCAGCTAGACGATAAGGATGCATTTGCTACGGCTGCGGCATCGCTGGGTCTTTCGGTGCCAGACTCTTATCGCATCACTCAGCCCCAGCAGGTGGTAGACTTCGATTTTTCCGCACGGGCGCACAAGTACATTCTCAAAAGCATTCCCTACGACTCTGTGCGGCGGCTAGACCTCACCCAACTCCCCCGTCCTGCGCTCTCAGAAACGGCAGCCTTTGTTAAAACCCTGCCGATCTCTGAGCATAACCCTTGGATCATGCAGGCGTTTATTTCTGGACAGGAATACTGCACCCACAGCACGGTGCGAAACGGAGAACTGCGGCTGCACTGCTGCTGTAAATCGTCCGCCTTTCAGGTCAACTACGAACACGTAGACCACCCCGAAATTGAGGCGTGGGTTAGACAGTTCGTGCGCGGCCTAAAGTTGACGGGTCAGGTTTCCTTCGACTTTATCGAGGCGAAGGACAGCGGCGACATTTACGCGATTGAGTGTAACCCGCGCACCCATTCAGCCATTACCCTGTTTTACAACCATCCCGATGTTGCACAGGCATATTTAGAGTGTAAGCCGCTGTCTGCCGCCGTTCAGCCTCTTTCGTCAGGTCGTCCCACCTACTGGATTTACCATGAGGTTTGGCGATTAGTAACCCATTTGCATAATCCTGCCCAGACGTGGCGACGGCTGAAAATCATTGCCAGGGGCAAGGATGCCATCTTTGACTGGGCTGACCCGCTCCCGTTTTTAATGGTGCATCACGTCCATATCCCCTGGCTGCTGCTCAAAAACTTGCGGCAGCTTAAGGGCTGGATTCGGATTGATTTTAATATTGGTAAGCTTGTCGAGCTAGGGGGCGATTAATGGTACTGCGCGTTCTGCACCTTGTGGGTTCTGCGGCTGACGAGTTCTACTGCGATCTCTCGCACCTTTATGCCCAAGACTGTTTGGTCTCTGCCGCCAATCCGGCACTATACGACTTTTACATCGCCTACATTACGCCCGATCGCCAGTGGAGATTCCCAACCGATCTCAGTCCTGGGGCGATCGCCGCAGCCGAACCCATGTCTTTCGCTAAGGCAGTTCAGGTGCTGACTGCCCTTAACCTTGATGTCATGCTGCCCCAGATGTTTTGCATCCCTGGCATGACCGCCTACCGCGCCTTATTTGACGTGTTGCGCATTCCCTATGTGGGCAATTTGCCGGATGTGATGGCACTAACGGCTCATAAGGCAAAAGCAAAGGCTGTTGCGGCAGCGGCAGGGGTTGCAGTGCCCAAGGCGAAGTGATCCGTCCTGGAGAGTTCCCCAAAATTGTTCCCCCTGCCGTCCTCAAGCCTATCAATACAGATAACTCCCTAGGGGTCGCGTTGGTCAAAACCGCCGTTGACTACCGTGCCGCACTAGAAACTGCCTTCACCTACGCCGATGAGGTGCTGGTCGAAACCTTTATCGAACTCGGCAGAGAAGTGAGATGCGGCATTATTGTGCAGGACGCTCAACTCATCTGTCTCCCACTAGAAGAATACCGGATGCACAAAGATGAGCAGCCAATTCGCAGCTACGCGGATAAGCTCAAACGTGACGAGGCAGGCGATTTAAGCATGGTTGCTAAAGGCAATGCCAAATCATGGATTGTCGATCCGAGCGATCCCGCTACAGAGCGGGTTTGGGAAGCCGCGAGGAAATGTCATATTGCCTTAGGCTGTCGGCACTACAGCCTTTTTGATTTCCGCATTGACCCCAGCGGGAAACCCTGGTTTTTAGAAGCAGGGCTATACTGCTCTTTTGCCCAAACAAGCGTAATTTCCACTATGGCAAAGGCATCAGGAATTTCGCTAGATCAGCTTTTTGAGAGCATGTTGAATAATGCGCTTGTGCAGAAGTGCTAGGGCGATCGCCAAGCCTATAGCCTCCCATCATCAGTTGCGGTGATTGGCACTGCTGTACTGAATTCGCGCACCTGCCCACAGCAGCTTCTCTCGCAGCGTTTGGTAATACGAATAGTTATCGCGCAGCAAAATGAAGCGCGCCTTACAGTCCGCCATTTTGACATCCACCCGCTGCCCAGGCCAAATTGAGGTCGCCAACACTCCATCCATCCACAACTTTGTACTGAGTTCACGATCCTCCAAAGGCCAGATACTCACCACCGAGCCAGAAGGCAGCACCACCGGACGGCTCGATAAACTCAAGGGGCAAATCGGCGTTACCACGATCGCCTCCATCCCAGGATGCACAATTGGCCCATTTGCCGCCAGCGTATAGCAAGTGGAACCCGTGGGCGTTGCCACCAAAAGACCATCACCTTGGTACTGGTCTACTACCTCCCCATCGATCGCCAGCTCTAAAATCGAAGTCATCATTCGATCTGCCGAAGCAGGCTTAAGGCACATCTCATTGAGCGCTAAAAAGACCGGCTCATCCAGCGCCTCTGCCACCCCAGTTTTGAGACTCACAGAATCTACGATAGAAGCCTGGAGCATCATTCGCTGCTGAATCGCATAGCGATCTTCCAGCAGCCGCTGCCAGACTTTCTCTGTGTCTTGAAAAGCTTCGTAGGGTTCCGTTAAAAAGCCCAGATGTCCCCCCACATTGATTGCCAAAATCGGAATTCCAACGGGAGCTAAGTGTCGAGCTGCTGCCAACGCCGTCCCGTCGCCGCCCAACACCACCGCTAAATTAATCGGCTGACTGGCAGAAGCCAAAAATACCGGAAACGGGTTATCTTTAGCGCCGCTCGGCCCCAGCAGAATCTGGCAGTTTCTCGCCTCAAGCTGACGGGCGCAGGCTTCCGCACACCGTTGACTCTGAAGATCGCCTGCTTTGTAGACAATGATGACCTGTTTAAGATCCACTAAAGTTTTTGCACCACTGCGATATAAACCCTCTCCCTACATAAACTACACCGTTTTACTCAGTTGGGCACAGGGCATAACAGGATTGCACCCTGAAGCCTCACCGCTGCTGCCCCCGCTTCAAAAATAGCTTACGGGTGGCGGCTATTCTTTGCTACCATAATGAAGACTGATGGGCTTGTAGCTCAGTGGACTAGAGCACGCGGCTTCGGACCGCGGTGTCGGGGGTTCGAATCCCTCCTGGCCCGTTTCTTTATTAGGTGAGCTTTTGCAGCTCACCTCAACTTAGTACGTTAAAGTTTTTTGAGTCATCTGCAATGAGTGCAGTTAGAGTGCGGCAGCACGTTAATCCGCTAAGCCACAAATATCAAAGCTCTATTGAAGCCCCAAACTGGGCAACGCTCTTTCAAACGCCCACTAACCCACTGCACCTTGACATCGGCTGTGCCCGTGGTCAGTTTTTACTAGAAATGGCGCAGGCTAAACCCGACTGGAACTTTTTGGGCGTAGAAATTCGGGAACCCCTCGTGGTTCGCGCCAATGAAGTACGCGACGAACTAGGACTTAAAAATCTTCACTATTTATTCTGTAATATCAATGTTTCTCTTGCCACCCTGCTTGGCTCACAAACGCTTGCGGGTGCAACAATTCAATTTCCTGACCCCTGGTTTAAGAAGCGTCACCAAAAGCGTCGGGTTGCCCAGCCAGAACTTATTCAAACCCTGGCACAGCATATCCAGCCAGACGGGTTTCTGTTTATTCAGTCCGATGTCCTTGATGTGGCAGAGCAAATGCGCGCAGTCATCAGCACCCATGCTGCATTTCAACCGAGTGCTGATTCTGCACCCTGGATGGCTCATAACCCACTGCCCATTGCGACAGAACGAGAAATCGGCGTTCTATTAGAAGGAAAACCCGTCTATCGCTGCTGGTTTACCCGTCTTCCCAGTTCGCAAACCCAGTCCCCTAAAATGCCTTAAGTAGAGAGCATCCCTTTCAGACAAACGCTTCTACCATTAAGATGCACACAAGGTCATTAATGCAACATTATTTAAAAATTTGTTGCGCTACAGTAGAAGTTGTAAGGGGATAGTTTGCCCCCACTGTGGGACGGTATGCCATGAGTCTCAAAAACTGCATTCAGGTTCGTCCACTAGAGTCTATCCGTGGCGGAATGGCAGAATTTTATACGCCACAGGCCAGTCATGAAACTATGCTGGTCAATATTCCCGCTGGAACCATCGATGAACTGTTTGTCCATCATTTTCAAACGGATCAACTTTTAGTCGTGCGGGGCAGCTTTGTTTTAGTGGCCTTGCAAAACCGACAGTACCACTACATTGCGCTAAGTGAATCTATTCCAGCGGTTGTAACCATTCCACCAGGTATTCCTCACGGTGCAGTGAACCTTAGCTCTGAACCCTGCATGATCGTCAACGCGGTGCTTCGACACGGGGCGGCACACCCAACAGACTACCGCCCTATGAAACCGCCTTTTAATTACGATCTCGACGCAATTCGGGCAGCTTTAGGGCGGCAATTTACTCCGCTGAGTGCTTAAGCGGATTGAATTAAATCAATCTACTTTGTGGCTTAGGTTTAAATAATGGTTCCGTCTGGAATCACTGCACCCTTCAGCACCACCACAATACCGCTACGAATATAAAAGCCTTCACTTTCACGTTCGGCTTCTTCAACACGGTCTTTGTTGATAATCTGCACATTGCTGCCAATGTGGGCGTTTTTGTCAATAATGGCGCGGCTAATCCGCGTATCTCGCCCAATTCCCATGGGTACAACCAGTTCTCCCTTCGCGGCCTCACGCTCTGCGAGGGGCTGGTAGAAGTCAGCACCCATGAGCAAGGAGTTGTCGATGACGGCTCCAGACTCAATGCGCGATCGCACGCCTAACACCGAGTGATGAATCTGACAGCTTTTGAGAATGCAGCCTTCTCCAACAATAGATTCCGTCACCTGACAGTCTAAAAGCTTCGTGGGTGGCAGATACCGTGAACGGGTGTAGATGGGCGCTTCTTCGTCGTAGAAGCTAAAGGGTGGTTGAGGCTGCTTGGTGAGGGCTAAGTTTGCCTCATAGAAAGACTCAATGGTTCCAATATCTTCCCAATAGTCGTTAAACAAGAACGCCTGGACATTGTGGTTCTTCTGAGCGGCAGCGGGAATAATTTCCTTGCCAAAGTCAGTGGCGTTGGGCATTCCGCTCAGCAGGTCAAACAGCACCTGTTTTTTAAATACATAGATGCCCATAGAAGCAATGTAGGGCTTCTGCTGCGCTTCTTGAGGGGATAACCCTAAGACCGTGGTGTCTACCTGCATTTGCTTCAGCGCATCACCTTCTGGCTTTTCGCTAAAGTCAACGACTCGACCATTCTGGTCAATTTTCATCAGCCCAAAGCTAGAAGCTCGTCGCTCATCAACAGGAATGACGGAAAGCGTAATATCTGCGTTGGTTTCGCGGTGACGATTAATAAAGTGTCGGTAGTCCATGCGATAGAGGTGATCGCCAGACAAAATCAAAAACTCATCAATTTCAGTCCAGGCCGTTAGCATCCAGAGGTATTGGCGCACGGCATCAGCGGTACCCTGAAACCAGTTTGGGTTTTCAGGGGTTTGCTGAGCGGCTAGCACTTCTACAAACCCATCAGAGAAGCCAGAGAAGACGTAGGCGCGAGAAAGATGGCGGTTGAGTGATGCAGAGTTAAACTGCGTGAGGACGTAAATTTTATTAATGCCTGAATTTATACAGTTGCTAACGGGGATATCAATCAGTCGATACTTGCCAGCAAGGGGTACAGCAGGCTTCGCCCGCTGCTTTGTAAGGGGATAGAGCCTTGTTCCGGCTCCACCACCCAAAATAATCGTCATTACCTTTTTCATAAAAACCTCTAGGCTGCCAATCCTCTCTACAGTCCAGTGTCTGCCTGTGAGTGACCCTTGACAAGGGGGGGCGAGTTAAGAGCTTGAAAAAAACGGGAGTGAAGGCAATAGCTTCCACTCCCGTTTGACAATGCTCTAGGTTTCCCAGCATTGTCAAAGCATCTCAAACAAAGGCGATCGCCTTATTTGATTGCGACCTTACCACCGGCTTCTTCAAGCTCTTTCTTAGCAGCTTCGGCGTCATCTTTAGAGATGGCTTCCTTGACGGCTTTAGGGGTAGATTCAACCAAGTCTTTGGCTTCTTTAAGACCTAATCCGGTGAGGGTACGAACGACCTTCAGTACGGCAATTTTTTTGTCGGCAGGCACTTCTTCAAGCACAACGTCAAATTCGGTCTTTTCTTCTACCGCTTCAGCAGCAGCAGCAGGCGCAGCCATCATCATGCCACCAGCGGGTGCCGCAGCACTCACGCCAAAGGCTTCTTCAATTTGCTTAACAAGCTCAGCAGCTTCTAGCAGTGAAAGGGTTTTTAACTGGTCTAAGATTTGGTCGGTTGCAGCAGACATTTAATCCTCTCCTAGGCGTAAATGTAGTGTGAATTAGTGGAATGGAAATGATCGATGGATTGAGTCCATCGTGAGGACGAAAGTTCGCCTCTGTGGAGTCTTTAGGCGGCATCCTTCTCGGAATAGGCCTTGATACCCCGTGCGATGGAAGAAGGAACTTCTTTGACACCAATCGCAATTTTTGCGGTGACGGCATTGAGCGCACCCGCAATTTGTGACATAAGCACTTCTTTAGAAGGCAAGTCTCCAATGGCTTTAACATCCGCTTGAGACAGAGCATTTCCGTCTAAAGCACCGCCCCGAAGTTCGGTCTTTTTGCTAACCTTTTGGAATTCTTGATAGGCTTTAATTGCGCCACCCATGTCTCCCTTGACAAATATGAACGCAGAAGATCCTGCGGCATATTCGGTTAAAGGTTGCCAGGTTTCGTTGCCATCAACGGCGAGACGCATAAAGGTGTTTTTAGTCACCTTACACGTTGCGCCTGCGGGTCGAAGCCGATTACGCAAATCGGTGATTTCTGCAACGCTTAGCCCTTGATAATCAATGACAAAGGCCATTTGAGTCTCTTCGAGCGTAGCTTTGAGTTCAGCTACGATTTGCCGTTTATTTTCTGGCGATCTACCCATACTGTTCACCTCCTTGATTGGGTGTAGTAGAATTTTTGTCTTTCCTTGTCAAACACCAAAAGACCCTTAGCATATTGCCAAGGGTCAAAACCAGAACGAAAGCTAGAGTTGAAAGTCAATAATGACTAGATCGCTCTAGATTGCGAGACCGGAACCTCGGCAGGAAATTAAGCAAATGCACCTGCTGTCTTTGGTGGGGTCGAGAACTTAATTCGTTAAATTAATTCAAGCCACAGAACAAAAGGAAAATTTTAGGCGAACTGAGATGACCTAGGCCATGTCAGAAATTTTTAGGTCACGAAGGCTGCTGATATCTACCTCAATGGAAGGCCCCATGGTTGATGAAACAAACAGGGTTCTCCAGTAGCGACCTTTGGCACCCGAGGGACGATTGCGCTCAATCGTATCTTGCAGCGCCTTAAGGTTGGTCAGCAGGTCTTCGGCAGAAAAAGAAGCCTTACCAAACATAACATGGACGATACCTGTTTTATCAGCACGGAATTCGAGCTTCCCTGCTTTAAATTCGGCGATCGCCTTCACCAAGTCAAACGTCACGGTACCTGCTTTCGGGGAAGGCATTAAGCCTCGCGGCCCCAGAATCCGACCCACTTTTGCAACTTGGGGCATCATGTCAGGGGTTGCAATCAGCAGGTCAAAATCAAATCGACCCTTCTGAATTTCATCAATCAACTCTTCAGAGCCAACGACATCAGCACCCGCATTTGTTGCTTCTGCAACCTTCTCACCTCGGGCAATAACGGCAACGCGAAGCTCTTGACCTGTACCCTTAGGCAAGGCGACTGTCGTTCGCAATTGCTGATCGGTGTACTTAGGGTCAATGCCTAAACGAACGTGAGCCTCAGCAGACTCAGGAAACTTAGCCGTTGCAGTCTGTTTTAAAAGCTCTAGAGCCTCTAAAGGCTGGTAGGCACGCTCTTCAACAAGCTTGTGTAGCTCGCGTAAGCGACGAGAAACTTTCTTCACTTTTTTTAGCTCCTGGGGTCTTAACGAAGCAAGACTGCCTCTCCCCCGATTAGGTTTACATCAAATAAGCTATACGAATGGATGAGCAAGCAAAAAAATGCTTAGTCAGAAATCGTTACGCCCATGTTTCTGGCAGTACCTGCGACAATTTTCATCGCCGCATCAATGTCATTTGCATTGAGGTCAGGTAGCTTGGTTTGCGCAATTTCACGAAGCTGAGCTGTCGTAATTTTGCCAACCTTAGTTTTATTGGGTTCACCCGAACCCTTTGCAATACCTGCCGCTTTCTGAATAAGGACAGAAGCCGGAGGTGTTTTGAGGATAAACGTGAAGCTTCGATCTTCAAACACCGAAATTTCGACCGGAATCACGAGACCTGCTTGATCGGCAGTCCGCGCGTTGTATTCCTTACAAAACATCATGATGTTTACGCCATGTTGACCCAAGGCAGGGCCAATGGGGGGCGCAGGGTTAGCCTTAGCTGCCGTAATGGCGAGCTTAATGACTGCAACAACCTTCTTTGCCATTGCTAATTCTCTTTATGAACCTGATTGAACTCTAACTCGACCGGAGTATCCCGACCGAAAATGGACAGTAACGCCTTAAGCTTACTGCGCTCAGGGCTAACCTCAATAACTTCGCCATCAAAGTCTTTGAAGGGGCCGCTGAGAACCTTAATTCTATCCCCTGCCGCCATGTCAATTTTAAGAACTGGCTCTTGCTCTTTAAATGCGCGGAAGATCCGCTCAACTTCAGAGTGACTCAAGGGCATAGGCTTAACATGCCCTCGACCTCGACCATAGCGACGCTTTTGCTCAGCACCCACAAAATTAATGACGTTTGGCGTGTTTTTGACAACTTGCCAAGTTTCGTCATCTAAAATCATGCGGACTAGCACATAGCCAGGAAAAACCTTTTCTTCCCCCGTCAGACGGGAGCCATCTTTACGCAGCTTGACTGTCGGCGATTGAGGAATCTCGATCTGAATGATCCGATCCGCTACATCTAAAGTCTGAAGACGCTGCTCGAGATTTTGCTTGACCTTTTTCTCGCAACCAGAAGCAACCTGGATAGTGTACCAGTGCTTAATCTCAGAAGCATTTACCTCTGAGGATTCCTCGACGGGAGCAAGTTCGGAATATTCGTCTGACATAGACATAAACTAAGAAAAAACCTGCGTAGAAAGCCACCTAAACAAGTTGTCGATCAAAGAAATAGAAAGTGCTGATAAGGCAACCATCAAAATGACCGCCGCAGACTCGCTAATCAACTGCTGTCGATCTGGCCAGACGACCTTGGCAAATTCTTCTTTCGTTTCTTTTACAAACTCACTAGGGTTTAAGCCTGGTTTTGCTTGTTTTGCTTCGAGGTCGTTTTTAGTCACCGTTTCTAACACCCAATCGCCAATGGCTTGTAATGCAATCTGTCAGCGGATTAGTGCAGCTTAGACACCGTTATAGAGTCATGCATTCAATGAATTGAAATACAATTCTTTGACATGGACAGTACAAGATGTTTAACTAGCCCCACGCTAAGTATGAAAAGCGCGCCCTGGAGGACTCGAACCTCCGACATCAGGTTTTGGAGACCTGCGTTCTACCAACTGAACTAAGAGCGCATGCCTTCATCTTAGCGAGAAGACGTTAAGCACTAAGCTAAAACAACTTTGTCTTCTTATCTTACCGTGGTTGACATACCTCTCAAGAGAAGCTTCCCGCCACAGAAAAATAAGATAAAAACAAAGAAGATCTAGAGTGGCCGATCAAAACGCTGCTTAACACGCGTCGCTTTCCCAACTCGATCGCGTAAGTAGTAAAGCTTCGCACGACGGACTTTACCGCGACGAAGAACTGTAATACTGTCGACGAGCGGTGAATGGAGCAAGAAGACTCGCTCAACGCCGATACCTTGAAAGACTCGACGGACGGTGATGGTTTCACTAATGCTGCCATTACGCTTGGCAATGACAGTCCCTTCGTAGGGCTGAATCCGTTCTTTGTTGCCTTCTTGAATGCGGACGCCGACTTTAACGGTGTCGCCCACATGAATTTCAGGCAGTTCTTTTTTCTGATACTCCGCTTCAATAGAGCGGATAATCTCCTGGGCGTGCATAGGTTCCCTTAAAAGCCGCAAGATCTGATTCTAAGATGATCTTGATGCAATTGTCCAGAAAATTTTATGGTGTCTTGAAAATGTCTAGGCAAAATTCTAGGGTGGGGCGGGGCTAAAGCATTATTCTGCGTCTGTAATTTGGTGAATATTCTGCTCCCATTCACGCCCTTCAAAGGACTGTAGGTCAAAGCTTTCGAGTAGGGTTTCTAAGGGTTCATCATCAATACAGCGGAGATTGATATCGTAATGGTTGGGGTGCGATCGCGGTCGATAAAAGGGCGCAATGCCACAGGTTTTGCAAAAATGATGTTTGGCGGTGCCCGTATTAAAGGTATAGGTCTGCAAAAAATCTGAGCCTTGCAGCAGCTCAAACTGTTCGGGGGGCACTATCAGGTGCAGAAAGCCCTTTTTTTGACAGATAGAACAGTTGCAGGCAATGACGGTAAAGTCTTTCACCCAAACTTGAAACCGGATTGCGCCACAGTGGCAGCTGCCATTGAAGCGCTGGGGTATTGGGGAATAAAGATTTTCTTTCATGTCTAAAGAAGTCTATCGGTTATGAACGTGAAGCCAACAGTTGAAAATAATCTGCCCGTGAATCTCATTGTGTTGCGATAAAGAATAGAATGCGATCGCCGAGATAGTCCGCTATACTGTCACCAATTTTGCTTCGGGTCTTTGCTTGTGAACCTTCGCCGTATCATCCCCTTTTTAGATCCCTCCATTGAGCAGTGGGCCACTGAAGCCCGCTTCCTTCACTGGCTGACCTTGATTTGGCTATTTATAGGTCTAACTGTTCTCTATTCGGTTTCTTTCCATGTGGGCTTAGTGGAGTATGGGGATGGGCTGTACTACTTTAAACGCCAGCTTTTAGGGGTGGTGCTAGGGCTAATTGGATTTACCGTAGCAGTGCGAATGCCGCTCAAGCGATTTTTAACTGTTGCACCAATCCTATTTTTTGTAGTGTTGGGGCTGATTTTTCTGACACGGTTCATCGGCACAACGGCAAATGGCGCAACGCGCTGGATTCAGATTGGGCCATTTCCGCTTCAGCCAACGGAAATTATGAAGCCCCTTTTAATTTTACAAAGCGCTCAGATCTTTGCGCGCTGGACTCGTTTAGCGCTGCAAGAAAAGCTGATGTGGCTAGGGCTGTTTGCGTTAACGCTGCTGGGCATTTTGATCCAGCCCAACTTAAGTACTGCCGCCCTGTGTGGTATTACGCTGTGGTTAATCGCTTTAGCCGCAGGACTACCGTATTTTCAACTGGGTGGAACGGCTATAGCGGGGGTTTTAGTTGCCGTTGCTAGCGTTAGCGTCTCTGACTATCAAAGACGGCGACTGGTCTTCCTTAACCCTTGGGCAGACCCAATGCAGGATGGATATCAGCTCATTCAAAGTCTTTTAGCAGTAGGCTCTGGTGGGCTTTGGGGTACGGGCTTTGGGCAATCTCAACAGAAGCTTTCGTACCTACCCGAACAGCATACAGATTTTATCTTTTCTATTTTTAGTGAAGAATTTGGTTTGGTTGGCAGCGTCTTTTTAATTTTGATGCTGATGCTCTATAGCTTTTTGGCGCTCAAGGTAGCAATCAAAACACCTCACCCTGTCTATCGACTCATTGCGATTGGGGCTATGGTATTTATGGTAGGCCAGTCTTTTCTGCATATTGGTGTAGCTGTTGGGGTACTGCCCACGACGGGTTTACCCTTTCCGTTATTTAGCTATGGCAGTAACTCGATGATTGCCAGCTTGGTGATCGCGGGGCTACTGATTCGGGTTGCCCGTGAAAGCGAAGAGTCGAATGTGGTTCCCTTGCTGCGCCGCGCTCGTTAGTTTCGTTCATAAGACTCCACTGAGCAAACAGAATTTGGAGCTTTTTTTGATTGAGGCTGAGGGACAAGTTCGCGATCGCCTTCGTCTTCTTCAGCTTTTAGAGTTATTGACCCCTGAGCAGCTCTTGACGAATCGACTAGAGGCATTGAAACGGGCTGTCGGTCGAGTGAGTCATGAAATTTAGTTCTAAGCAGCTAAGTCATAAATTTGTGTATGAACTCTCTCAAGCCTCCTGAAAAACAAGCATTTGAGCAGGAACGCTCTGGGATTTTACAGCAGCTTGAGGATTGGCTAGACGTGCCGATGCTGTTGCTGAGCTTTGTCTGGTTGGCACTGTTTGTGATTGAACTCGTCTGGGGGTTAAACCCACTTTTAGAAGTGCTGAGCCTCACGATTTGGATCGTGTTTATCTTAGAGTTTGGCATCAAGCTACTCTTAGCGCCCCGCAAAGCGATTTATCTCAAAACCCACTGGCTTACCGCGCTCTCGCTGCTGCTCCCCGCTCTAAGAACAGTACGGATCGTGCGAGTTGTGCGGGTGCTGCAAACAACGCGAGCGGTAAGAGGTTTGCAGTTGCTGCGGGTGCTGACGCGGACTAACCGCAGTATGCGATCACTAACCGCTAACTTTACACGGCGCGGGTTTGGCTACGTGATGCTGTTAACTGCGATCATCACGTTGACGGGTGCGGCTGGTATGTATACCTTCGAGAGAGAAACGGCTGATGCAGCCGGATTCGACAGCTACAGCACGGCGCTTTGGTGGACGGCGATGCTAATCACCACAATGGGTTCGGACTATTTCCCAAAGACGCCAGAAGGGCGCATCCTCTGCTTTTTGCTTGCCCTCTATGCCTTTGCTGTTTTTGGTTACGTCACCGCCACATTAGCCACCTTTTTTATTGGACAAGATGCTGACGATCATGCAGCCGAACTTGCCGGAGAAAAATCAATCAATGCCCTGCGCGACGAAATTGCTGCTCTGCGAACTGAAATTCAAAAGCTTCATCACAATAATTCTTGATCGACTTTAGATTGCTCCAAATTAGGACAATGCCTAACTTCTGATAGAGGTTTATAGGACGGGTTTCGCCTAGATTTGAATTTATTCATTGGCAGGTTATGTTTTGAGTGCAGAACTACCCGCTGTTTGGAGCAAAATCCAGGGGATGGGAAATGATTTCATCATTTTATTGCCTAACCTTGTGTTGGCGCTCATTGTCTTCGCAATTTTCTTTTTTATTGCCAGAACCCTCAAACGAGTCGTTAAGCAAATTACGCTCTCTCACCGTCAAGCTCGCAATTTGGGACTGGTGCTAGGGCGATTGGCACAAGGAATAACTATTTTAGTGGGCTTATTTATTGCGCTATCCATCGTAATTCCATCGCTTAAAGCCAGCGATCTGGTACAGCTACTCGGAATCAGTGGTGTCGCGATCGGCTTTGCGTTTCGAGATATTTTACAAAACTTTCTAGCAGGTATTTTAATTCTCTTAACTGAACCCTTTCAAATCGACGATCAAATCGTATTCAAAGGTTTTGAAGGGACTGTAGAAAATATTCAAACCCGAGCAACGACGATTAAAACCTATGATGGTCGGCGGATTGTAATCCCAAATTCTGAGCTATTTACAAATTCCGTCACAGTCAATACTGCGTTTGAAAATCGCCGTTTAGAATATGACATTGGCATTGGCTATGGTGACGATATTGACGAAGCACGCCAGCTCATTTTAGAGGCAATCTATGAAACAGATGGGGTGTTGGCAATGCCTGCACCGGATGCGATCGTGGTTGCATTAGCAGGGAGCACGGTCAATATTCGCGCTCGCTGGTGGGTA
>JBGSVR010000188.1:0-9740 GCA_041752855.1 Thermosynechococcaceae cyanobacterium | reverse complement strand
TCGCCCGATCGGGTAGCGGAGGGGCTGAAACTGCTGGGCAACCTGTTCTAATTTTGCGTCAGAAAGCTGGTCAAATCCCGGAACGGTCTTCAAGAATAAAGAAATAGGAAGGGCTGGCCTGGTTAGATTTGCCGTCATGAGGATAGTTCCGCTGGAGTAGAAAGTTTAACCGCCTGAAGCTGCTGCTCTAGCCATTCTTGGAAACGGCGTTCTATTATCTGTTGACGGATGGCTTCATCAAGCTGGGCGGGGAAATACTGCTCTAACCGCACAATCACAAACCATTCTTCTAGGGGCTGCGGAGACCAAAGTTGACCAGGCTTACTGCTTGAGAGAATTTGCAAAAGTTTTGGATGCATGTTAGATGCCGCCACAGGGCCAACTAAACCGCCGTTTTGAGCCTCAGCACCTTGAGAATATTGGGGTGCGAGATCGGCAAAAGTTTGCTCCCCTTCCTTGATACGAAAATAAAGTTCTTGGGCTAACTCAGCATCTTTGGTTCTGAGAATTGAACACGTAAACTGATCGAGCTGAGATTTGTACTTCAAAAAGTCTGCTTCAACGTAGGCATTCCAAGTCATCTGCTTAAATTTCTCCAGCTTGACCCGCCCCATGGCCTTTGCCGAGAGATGTTGGGCACTCATGCGGTGATAGTTCAGCCAAGCGCTAGCCTGAGCCTCATCTTTAATGTTCTGACGGGCATAAAACTGCTCTAGTGCCAGGGCTTCTTCTGCCGCAGTCAACGCAATATCTTGCGTGGCTTGCGCTATCAGCAATTCTTTCAGGAACTGTGGCAGCATTTGATGCTGGGTGAGGAGCGAAAGCAGCTCGGATGCGTCTAAATGGCGATCGCCAAGGGTAATAAAAGAGTTCACAGACAAAGCATTCTCAGCAATAAATAACTTTAAAAGAGAAAGATAGAGGAAAAAGATAAACTCACATCATTTATAGATTTATATTTTTCAAGGCCAAAGCCAATACAGACAGCCTATCTCAACCCTTGAAAATACTGTTGACTTTATCTAATTTTCAGAGATTATTATCGAATCGTAAACATTTGTTTATGGTTCGGTTAAAGAGCTACTCACGGCGGAGAGTGTCTAAACCTGTTCGAGAGCTTTTGCCCATCAAGACTAGGATACTTAATTTTGAATTGGGCAAAGGTTAAAAATGTTGGCTTGACAAAATCTTCTAAAAAGCTCTGCTCATAAGGATTGACCTTGGGCGAAATTGGATGAACTTGTATTCTAGTTAACACTTGTTTGGCGGCGTGGTCATGCTAACTTACATAGGGGTTTTAGTTGGTGCCGCTTAATCTGCATTTCCTCAAAAAGAGGCAAAAATTTTAATTATCAGTGTTTAATATCGAAATTCGAGTGAGCGTTCTACTGCGGCTTACTCTTTTTTGCAGAAAATTTTTATAAAAAGTCCGAAATATTTATCTCTGTTGCGATCCGTCAGGTTCACGGCATTGAAAGTAGTGTGTTTGAAATTCGCTAGCTAAAACTTTTGAGGAGACGCTGTTCATGGCTCTGACGCAGGGTGATATCGCTTTTACTTCTTTCAATGCTGATGAGGATGGTTGGTCTATTGTCGCTTTAGTAGACATAGATCCTAATACAGCCATTTATTTCACTGATAACGAGGCGATCAGCCCAACCTCCTTTAACACAGGAGAATCGTACTTTCAATGGGTATCAGGATCTAGCCCGATTAACGCTGGCACTGTCATTCGGTTTAGTGCGGTTGATAATGCTACCACCCTTGCCGCATCCGTTGGAACGCTCTCTCGTGCCACCGTCACAGGTAGCGCTAACTATGGTCTTGCGGCGGGTGGAGACGTTATCTACGCTTTTCTGGGGTCTAGCGCAGCGGCACCCACAACGATTTTGACGGCGATATCAACAGGAGACACCGTAACGCCGGGTGATCCGATTACAAATGCAGGGTTAACCGTTGGCGTTAACGCCATCGTTTTAAGAACGAGCGCTGACTATGGTGAATATAACGGCTCTAGATCTGGACAAGCTAGCTTTGCTGACTACAAAACGCTCGTGAATAGCGTAAGCAACTGGACTGTGGATACGGTTGATGGGGGTTATGCCACGACGGTGCCCAATATTGCTAATTTTGGCGTTGCCAGTGCAGCAGCAACACCTACGGTCAACCTCTCTGTCAGCCCAAGCTCAGGCACCGAAGCCGCTACAACCGTCATCACCGTTACCGCGACGGCCTCTGGTGCTGTCGCAGGCGACCAAACCGTCAGCCTAGGCGTTTCGGGTACAAATGTGACCGCTGAAGACTACGCCCTGAGCAACGCCATCATTACGATTCCTAGCGGTCAAACAGCGGGTTCTGTCACCTTTACTGTGGTTGACGATAGTTTGGTTGAAGGCACCGAAACAGCTACCTTAACCCTTACAAACCCCTCTGCTGGCATAACGTTGGGAGGAACAGCGACCCAAGCCATTGCAATTACTGACAACGATGCCCCAGCAGTGCCCACGGTCAGCATTGAGGCGACCGATGCGACTGCCGCTGAGTTAAGCAGTAACAATACTCTAAATACAGGCACTTTTACGGTTACGCGCGCCGGAGATGCTACTGCTGCTCTAACCGTGAACTACACCATTGATGGCACTGCCACCAATACAAACGACTACAGTCGCCTAGCGAGTTCGGTCATCATTCCCGCTGGGCAAAGTTCTGCAACGATCGCGGTGGTTCCGGTAAACGATGCCGCAACGGAAAGTAGCGAAACAGTAAGTCTTACTCTCGTAGATGGTGTTAGCTACGATCTGGGCACAGTTAGTAACGCAACCGTGACAATTGCCGATAATGTGATCGCACCTCTCAAAAAGGTGGGTGGTTTAACGAGCGTTAACGGTGCAGAAATCCCTGCTTTTGATGCAGGCAGCGATCGCCTCTTTGTGGTAGCGGGAAGTACGGTAGAAGTCTACAGCGTCAGCAGCACAGGGGCGTTGACCTTAGCGGGTGCCCTAACGCCTGGGTTTGCCGCACCAGCAGGCACTGAGATTCTGCCAAACAGCGTCGCGGTGAAAAACGGAACCGTTGCGGTGGCCTACGCAATTCGTGAGACGGCGTTAGGAACCCAACAAACGGGCAAAGTGGCCTTCTTCAACGCTGCTGACAGCAGCTTTATCACTGCGGTGGATGCTGGAGCATTGCCAGACATGCTCACCTTTACGCCCGATGGGACAAAGGTATTGGTCGCCAATGAGGGTGAGCCTAACGAGAACTATACAAATGACCCAGAAGGCTCCATTAGCATCATCAATCTCTCGGGTGGCGTTGCAACTCTGACGCAGAGTAACGTCACAACGGCAGACTTTACGGCCTTCAACAGCCAGAAGCAGGCTTTAGTAGCGCAGGGCGTGCGGATTGTTAAGCCCGATGCAACCGTTTCCCAAGATTTTGAACCGGAGTACATTACGGTTTCTGGCGATGGCCTAACCGCTCGAATTACGCTGCAAGAAAACAACGCGATCGCCGTTTTAGATTTACAAACGGGGCAAATTACGTCCATCCAGCCATTGGGGTTAAAAGACTTTAGCCTGCCAGGTAACGGACTAGATGCAGGCGATCGAGATGGAGCCGGCAACACAACGCTCCTGGGCATCCGCAACCAGCCCGTCTTTGGGTTGTATCAGCCGGATGCGATCGCCAGCTATACCGTTAGCGGTCAGACCTACTACATCACCGCCAACGAAGGCGACTCCAGAGTGCGTCCTACCGGAGACGGCATTGTCTCTGGTGTGAATGAAGGCGGCATTTTTAACGAAGAAGTGCGGGTGGGCAGCAGTGCCTATGTACTGGATCCGACTGTTTTCCCCAATGCGGCAACCCTCAAGCAAAATGCCAACCTAGGGCGGCTTGTGGTCAGCAACAAAAGTGGTGACACCGATGGCGACGGAGATTTTGATCAGATTCAATCCTTTGGAACGCGGTCGTTCTCGATTTGGGATACCAGTGGGAATCGAGTGTTTGACAGTGGCGACCAGCTAGAGCAAATTACCGCTGCTCAGGTACCTAGTCTTTTTAACTCAGATGGCAATTTTGCTTCGCTTAACTTCGACACTCGCAGTGACAACAAAGGCCCAGAACCAGAAGGGGTAGTCGTTGGCGTTATCAATAATCGAACCTACGCTTTTATTGGGTTAGAGCGGGTAGGGGACGTAATTGTTTACGAAGTTAGCGACCCTACTAAACCGCAGTTTATTGAGTACATCAACACCCCCGAAGATTTTGGCGTTGAAGGGCTGACGTTTGTCTCGGCAGCAGACAGCCCCACGGGCAAGCCCTTGCTCGTCACCGCCAACGAAATCAGCAAAACGGTTGCAGCGTTTGAATTTACGCCACCTGTCCGCATTAGCGACATTCAAGGTGCTAGCCATATTTCCCCCTTGAGAGGTCAGGGCGTAAACAATGTTCCTGGGATTGTCACGACACTGGCAGCCAATGGGTTCTATCTGCAAGATTCTAATCCCGATGCTGATGACAGAACCTCTGACGGTATTTTTGTGTTCACGGGTGCTGCGCCAACGGTCGCGGTAGGGGACTCGGTACGAGTGAGCGGCACCGTCACAGAGTTTCGGCCTGGAAATAATGCCAATAACCTGACCATTACGCAGATTAGCAGCCCTGTTATTTCGGTCTTGTCTCAGGGCAATGCTCTGCCTGCCGCAGTCATGTTAGGCAATGGCGGACGAACCATCCCCAGCCAAGTCATTACCAACGATGCCGTCAGTGGAAATGTGGAAAATCCTGCCACTCCATTTGATCCGGCTGAAGATGGCATCGACTTCTACGAAAGTTTAGAAGGGATGAGGGTTCAGATTAATAGCCCAGTCGCAACCTCTCCCACCGCTAACTTTGGTACCTCTGAAGAAATTTGGGTACTGGCAGACAACGGTGCCAACGCAACCAGCCGCACGGCTCGGGGCGGCAGCTTAATTTCTGCCAGCGACTTCAATCCAGAGCGGATTCAGATTGATGATTTAATCAACGGGACGACCGTTCTGCCTACGGTAAATGTGGGTGCCCAACTCAGCGATATTGTTGGCGTCGTGAGCTACGACTTCAACAACTACGAAGTCCTCGTATCTACGGCACCCACGGTGACGCAGCCCTCCACGCTACAAAAAGAAGTCACGAATTTGACGGGCAGTGCTAGTCAACTGACGGTTGCAACATTTAATGTCGAGAACTTAGATCCTGCCGATGGCACGACACAGTTCAATAACATCGCAGCGCGGATTGTTACCAACCTGAAGTCGCCAGATATTATCAGCCTTGAAGAAATTCAGGACAACAACGGCCCCACTAACGATAGCGTTGTGGATGCCAGTACGACTTATCAGACCTTAATTAATGCGATCGCCGCCGCAGGTGGTCCCACCTATCAATATCGACAAATCGACCCCGTAGACGATACCAATGGAGGAGAACCCGGCGGCAACATTCGAGTGGGCTTCTTGTTCAATCCCAGTCGCGTCACCTTTGTAGATCGTCCTGGCGGCACTACCACCTCAAACACAACCGTCACCGATGTTGGAAGTAACGGTACCCCTGACCTATCTGCTAGTCCAGGACTGATTGACCCCACCAATGCTGCCTTCACCAGCAGCCGCAAACCCTTGGTGGGCGAGTTTCTCTTTAACGGGCAAACCGTTTACGTCATCGGCAATCACTTTAACTCAAAGGGTGGCGACCAGCCACTGTTTGGCCCGAGCCAACCTCCGGCGCTCTCCAGCGCAACCCAGCGCAACCAGCAGGCTACAATCGTCGCGGATTTTACGAAGAGCATTCTGGCGATCGATCCAAAGGCCAATATTGTTGTCGCAGGCGATATCAATGACTTTGAATTCTCGAACCCGCTCAGCATTCTTAAGACGGCTGGCTTGACACCCCTAACCGAAACGCTGCCTGCCAACGAGCGCTATACCTACAACTTCCAAGGCAACGCCCAAACCCTGGATCATCTTTTAGTCAGCAATAATTTGTTAGGCAACCTGGATGGAATTGACGTGGTTCACATCAATTCTGAGTTTGCGGATCAAGACAGCGATCATGACCCTAGCGTTGCTCGGTTTAACCTAGCGCCTAAGCCGCCTGCTGCGTTCCAGCTTCAAATTCTTCACGCCTCTGATTTTGAGGGCGGCATTCCTGCGGTGGACGATGCAGTTCGCTTCTCTGCTGTCGTTAACCGCCTCAGAACCGACCCCAACCTACCTAGCAATGTCCTTGCGAATACCCTCACCCTTTCTTCTGGCGACAACTACATTCCTGGTGCGTTTCTCAATGCCTCTTCAGACACCAGCCTTAACGGGGTTGGAGGGTTAGGGTCTAGTACCGCCCCAGTGATTGGACGGGGGGATATTGGCATCCTCAATTCTCTGGGCATTCAAGCATCGGCCTTGGGCAACCATGAGTTCGATTTGGGCGTGAGGCAGGTCAGGGATATTATTCGCACCGGAAGCGGCAATCCTGGCACAAACTTCCCCTATCTCAGCACCAATCTTAACTTTCAGCCAGAGATTGCCCCTGCCAACCCGAACGGCAACTTGGCGGCTAGCGACCTAGCGGCCAATCAAACCACCGCCGAAGCCAGCACTATCAAGGGCAAAATTGCCAAAAGCACCGTCATTACCGTCGCGGGGGTTGATGGCATTGCCGGAAATGCAGACGATCAAAAAATTGGGATTGTTGGCGCAACGACCCCCACGCTGCCCAACATTTCTTCCATTGGTGGCATTGCCGTCACACCTGTTAATCCTATTGACTACGACGCGCTAGCCGCTGAAATTCAAGCCACTGTTGATGTCCTTAAGGCTCAGGGCATCAACAAGATTATTCTGCTCTCTCACATGCAGCAGCTTAATATTGAGCGCGATGAGTTAGCCCCCCGTCTAAAAGATGTTGATATTATTATTGGCGGCGGTTCACACACCCTGCTGTCGGATGCCAATGATGTGCTTCGAGCGGGCGATACAACGCGGGGCGATTACCCGATTGTCAAAACCGCCGCTGACGGCAAGCCCGTTCTGGTAGTCAACACCGATGCCAACTATAAGTATGTCGGTCGCCTCGTCACTGAGTTTGATGACGCGGGCGTTTTGCATGTAAGTAAACTAGACAGCAGCATTAATGGTGCCTACGCGACGGATGAAGCGGGGGTAGACCGAGTGTACGGCGCGGATGTTGACCCCAGAGCCGTTGCGAACCCTAACGTGGTTGCCATTACCGACGGCATACGGAACGTCATTGCCACTAAGGACAATTTGATTATCGGCAAAACCAGCGTTTTCCTGAACGGGGAACGTGAGGATGTGCGCACTCAAGAGACAAACCTTGGCAATGCGACCGCCGATGCCAATCTCTTTCTAGCGAAACAAGTTGATCCTACCGTAACGATCTCGCTCAAAAACGGCGGCGGCATCCGCGACAACATTGGCGCAATTTCTGCAGCACCAGGGGCGGTGAACAGCGACGACATTATTAAACTGCCCACGCAGCCCAACCCGCTGGCACCCAATAAAAAAACGGGTGACGTTTCGCAGCTAGATATTGAAAACTCGCTTCGGTTTAACAACGATCTCAGCCTGATTACTCTGACGGCGCAGCAGCTTGAATGGGTGTTAGAACATGCCGTAGCAGGGACGCGACCAGGCAGTACACCCGGTCAATTCCCACAGGTGAGCGGCCTAAAGTTTAGCTTTGACCCCACCAAAACCGCGATCGCCTTTAGCAACACTACGGGCGAAGTGACGACCCAGGGCGATCGCATTCGTAACTTGGCGGTTCTCAACGATGACGGCTCTATTCGGGACGTTATTGTGCGAGACGGGGTGCTAGTGGGCGACCCTAACCGAACGTTCCGGTTAGTAACGCTGAACTTCTTAGCTGGAACCAGCAACACCAATATTTTGGGGGGCGATAACTACCCATTCCCCAAATTTGTGAAAGACAACGCAACCCTTGCCAACCGTGTGGACTTGCGCGGGGAGACGATTGACCTCAACGGCAACGGAACAGTGGATTCTGCCCTTGCGCTGGCTCCAGGGAAGTTTACCTTTGCCGCAGCAGGCTCCGAGCAGGATGCGTTTGCAGAGTATCTCGGCGATCAATTCAGCACAACACCCTACAGCGTGGCGGATGTTGAGCCAACTTTGGACACTCGCATTCAGCGATTGGATGTACGCGAAGATACGGTTCTCGTCGAACCGCCCACTGTCGATAACACGCCAATGCTAGTGCCCGTAGGAACTCCTGGAGACGACGATCTCTTTGCGTTGCCAGGCACTTTATTCAACGGACAAAACAACATCGTCTTTACAGGGGCGGGCAATGACACGGTAGATTTAGTGACCGTATCGGCTTCTCCCACTGCTGGCAACAACCGCATCAATACCGGAAGCGGTGGCGATACGATTTTTGCGAACAAAAATGATCGCCTGTTTGGTGGCGCTGGCTCCGATACCTTTGACGCAACGGATGGTCAGGGGGGCAACCGCATGTCGGGTGGCGCTGGCGACGATTTGTTCTTCTTAGGAAAGGGCGATCGCGCTTTAGGGGGCGACGGCAATGACAAATTCTATGTCCAAGCAGGAGGCGATAACCTGCTATCTGGTGGTGCAGGCAGCGACCAATTCTGGATTGTGAATGCAGAACTACCGAGTAGCGCAAATACGGTTCTCGACTTCCAAATTGGCACAGATGTGATTGGCTTCTCTGGCGCTGCTGTCTTGGGCATTTCTGCAACCACACTTCAACTCAGTCAAGTCGGTTCAGATACCGCCATCCTGTTTGGAAGCCAAACTTTAGCAACCCTAAGCGGTATTCAAGCCACAGAATTGAGCTTGAGCAATCCAAACCAGTTTGTCTTTGCTTAGTTTGAATCTAACGGCTGTTCTTCTAAAAAAGAGCAGCCGTTAAAGAAGCATCCGCATCATTTTCTCTAACCCGAAGTAAGACAAGAAACGAGCTACGGACTTGCGTTTTAAAACCTTGTACTGACCTAACATTGCTATGTTAACTACCGATACCGTTCGCTTCTCTCAGTTCAATGCTTCTTTGAACCGTAATACAGAAGGCCAGCTTTTCACTGATTTATCTACACCCAATAATGCCCAAGCGAAGTCCGTTGCCGAAATCATTCAGCGGAATAATCCTGACGTACTGCTGATTAATGAGTTCGACTACGTCTCGGCAAATCCGCTGCAAGTTGTCCAACTGCTTCAGCAAAATTATCTTGGGGTGAGTCAGAACGGAGCAGCGCCCGTCAATTATCCCTACGTCTACATTGCCCCTTCTAATACTGGGATTTCTTCAGGCTTCGACTTAAACAATAACGGGACGGCGGTAACGACACTGGGTACAGCAGGGTACGGAGACGATTCCTTTGGGTTTGGCAATTTCCCTGGTCAGTTTGGGATGCTGCTCCTTTCCAAGTACCCCATTGACACAGCTAACGTGCGCACGTTTCAAAATTTTCTGTGGAAGGATATGCCTGGGAATCTTTTGACCAGCGACCCCACGGTAGATAACCCTGCAACTGCGGTCAATGAGAATCTTAACGGCTTTTATTCAGCAGAAGAAATTAATGCATTACGCCTGTCTTCTAAAAGTCACTGGGATGTGCCCATTGTTGTAAATGGCGTTACGGTTCATGCATTGGTCAGCCATCCTACGCCACCCACTTTTGACGGAACGGAAGACCG
>JBGSVR010000187.1:0-6727 GCA_041752855.1 Thermosynechococcaceae cyanobacterium | reverse complement strand
ATCAATCTCAGCGAAACCGAACACGAATTTCTGAGCGCCTGCGAAGCCAATGTTCAAGAACCTCACCGTTCTGTCGCTGAGTTAATGGTTGAGCATTCGATGTCAGTTGTGGAGGTGCGATCGCTCCTAGATCAGCAGCTTTTATTACTGTCACCAAACACCCTCAGCACCTAAAAATCCCATTAAGTATTGTTACCCCTGCGTGATATTATTAGCGGTGGCCTGCCATTTAGCACCTTAAGCAGCCGACCTGTGAACCCAGCCAACTTGCCGATTCAACCGCAGCCTCCCGAAGCGGAAGCTGCAACGACTGAATCTGAGTCGTCCACTCACATCATGGACTCGTACTATCAGCTCCAACAAGAACTGCTGGTGACGACCCTTGTTTTGATGGCGATCGCCTTCGGGCCAATCTGGTGGTTTTATTCTCTTAAAGTCGCCCTAAATTATTTAGTTGGGGCTTGCACAGGTGTGGTTTACTTAAAATTGCTGGCACGAAACGTTGAACGACTCGGAACGCAGGAACAGAAAGTAGGAAAAAGCCAGCTAGCCGTATTTATTGGGGTTATGGTGTTTGCCACCCAATGGGAACAGCTTGAAGTTTTGCCAATTTTTCTGGGGTTTTTAACCTATAAAGCTGCGATTCTCGTCTACACGCTCAAAACCGTGGCCAAACCTCAATAAACTATACGGCTTTAGTAAAAACCGCGTAGTTTGAGGCGTTTTGCATAAAGTTCCAGTGAGGTCGTGCAACCTATGCACCATGGCAGCCTTCTGCTCAATTCTTTTGAACTTCATTCTTGGCTTCCAATCGCAAAATTGGAAGTAGGACACCACCTTTACTGGCAGTTGGGCAACCTAAAAGTTCATGGTCAGGTATTTATTACCTCCTGGATTGTGATTGGGTTGTTGCTCATTGCATCCCTTGCTGCCACTCGAAGCGTCCAGAGAATTCCTAGCGGTATTCAGAATCTCATGGAATACGCGCTGGAATTTGTGCGGGATTTGACCAAAAATCAAATCGGTGAAAAAGAATACCGACCTTGGGTTCCCTTTGTCGGTACGCTGTTCTTGTTTATCTTTGTTTCAAATTGGTCTGGCGCATTAGTACCGTGGAAGCTGCTTGAGTTGCCAGAAGGTGAACTCGCCGCGCCCACCAACGACATCAACACAACCGTTGCGTTGGCGTTATTGGTTTCCTTGGCCTACTTTTATGCTGGTTTTAAGAAGAAAGGGCTGGGCTACTTTGCGAAGTATGTCCAACCGACGCCCGTTCTCTTACCCATTGCGATTCTAGAAGATTTTACCAAGCCGCTCTCCCTCAGCTTCCGACTGTTCGGGAATATTCTCGCTGACGAACTGGTGGTAGGCGTTTTGGTTCTGTTGGTTCCGCTTTTTGTGCCTTTGCCCGTCATGCTGCTCGGATTATTTACGAGCGCCATTCAGGCTCTGGTGTTTGCCACCCTTGCTGCTGCCTACATTCATGAGGCACTCGAAGGGCACGGTGAAGAAGAGCATGAAGCCCACTAGAAACTTAGTGAGCCTTGGTTCTAACCGTTCTTTTCAATTTATTTAGATTAAGCTTCAGGCGTTAAGGTCTGACCGCGTTTAATCTAACCCTTGCAAACTGTCTCTCATACTTGAATTCGCAAAAAGGAAAAGCATCATGGATTCGTTAGTTGCTGCTGCTTCAGTTATTGCTGCTGCCCTTGCTATTGGCCTCGCTGCAATCGGACCTGGTATCGGCCAAGGTAATGCATCAGGAAGTGCCGTAGAAGGGATTGCCCGTCAGCCTGAAGCTGAAGGCAAAATTCGGGGTACATTGCTCTTGACCCTAGCGTTCATGGAATCCCTCACCATCTACGGATTGGTGATTGCACTGGTGCTACTCTTCGCAAATCCTTTTGCGTAAATCAAGGTCGGCCTTTTGTAGAAGCAATTAGTCTCAACAGGCTCTGAGCTTCTACAAAAGGCTTACTGCAATAGGAGAAAGAAAAGCATGTTTGATTTTGATGCCACTTTGCCCATGATGGCAATTCAGTTTTTATTGCTTACTGCCGTACTCAATGCGGTGTTCTTTAAGCCTTTGTCTAAGGTGCTGAACGAGCGTCAAGAATACGTCAATGGCAACAATACCGAAGCGCGCGAGCGTCAAGACAAGGCTAAGCGCCTTGCTCAAGAGTACGCAGACAAGCTTTCGTCTTCTCGTCGCCAGTCTCAGGCCATTCTTTCTGAAGCACAGGAAGCGGCTCAAAAGCAGGCAGCAGCTCAGGTTGCCGATGCTCAGCGCCGCCTACAGGAGCAGACGATGAGTGTTCAACAGGTGCTAGAGCAAGAAAAGCAGGCGGCCTTTGGTCAGCTTGAGAAAGAAGTTGGCGCTTTAAGTCAACAAATTCTTAAAAAGCTGCTTGGGTCTGAGTTAGCCCATTAAGGCACACTTATTGACTTACGCTCACTCAATTATCGATTGAGCAACGGCTCTCTATCGTTTTAAGAATCACCTAGCAATCACAAACACCACAGTTACGGAAGATGAACATGGGGATGTTTTACTGGCTAGCCATCGCATCGGGCATGGCAGAAGTTCCAGAAGAAGCGGCTGAGGCGCACCACGGCTTTGGCATTAATACCGATATTTTTGAAGCTAATCTCATCAACTTGGCGATTGTGATTGGCGTGGTGGTTTATTTTGGCAAGGGCTTTTTAGGGAAAGTTCTCTCCGAACGTCGCGCTGCCATTGAGTCTGAAATTAAGGAGTCTGAAACGCGTAAGCAAACGGCTCTTAAAACTCAGACAGAACAGCAGCAGAAAATTGCTCAGGCAGAAGCAGAAGCGCAAACAATTGTGGCAACTGCTCAAGAAGGGGCAAAGAAGACCGAAGCAGAAATTTTGGCTCAGGCTGTTTTAGAAATTCAGCGACTTGAAGCCAGCGCCTCCCAAGACACCAACTCTAGCCAAGAACGGGCGATCGCCGAACTGCGTCAGCGCATCGTGGAGCTGTCTCTTAAACAGGTCGAGCAAGAACTTCAGGCTCAGCTCACCAACAACGAAAACGCTCAGCGCCAGTTGATCGACCGGAGTATTGCCTTACTGGGAGTGAACTCATGAATACTGCTACGGCTGGAATGGTAGAACCCTATGCCGAGGCGCTAATGGCTCTCGCCCAAGATCAGGGGTTGATTGATACCTTTGGCGATGATACCCGATCACTTCTGGAGGTGATTGAGTCTTCTCCAGAGCTAAAAGATGTCTTGGCGAACCCGTTTGTAAAAGCGGATGCCAAAAAGCAGATCTTTCGGCAGCTTTTAGAGGGGAAGGTTCACGCCTACTTCCTCAATTTTTTGCTGTTGGTGATTGATCGTCGTCGCATCTTTCTACTCGAAGCGATTTGTAAGCAGTATCGGGTGCTGCTGCGACAGATCAAAAACACTGTTTTGGCTGAGGTTACGTCTACGCTGGATCTTAACGATGCCCAACGAGATGCAGTAATCCAGAAAGTCAAAACCCTGACAAGCGCCTCAGAAGTTGAGCTTGAGGTCAAAATTGACCCTGAACTGATTGGCGGCGTCATTATTAAAGTCGGATCTCAAGTGCTGGATGCGAGCATTAAGGGTCAACTCCGACGCATTGGCATTTCGCTGCTCAGCGCAACGGCCTAAGCCTTAAATAGACCAGTCTTAAATCGCGCAGTTTAATTTTTCTTTAATTAACCCAGAACCCAGATTCAGAGCAAGCCCATGGTAAGTATCAGACCGGACGAAATCAGCACAATTATCCGCCAGCAGATTGAGCAATACAATCAGGATGTCAACGTTGATAACGTTGGCACCGTTTTACAAGTCGGTGACGGTATCGCTCGGATTTATGGGCTTGAAAAAGCCATGTCCGGTGAGCTTCTAGAATTTGAAGACGGCACCATCGGCATCGCCCTTAACCTTGAGCAGGATAACGTGGGCGCGGTGCTGATGGGTGACGGTCGTGAACTCCAAGAAGGCAGCACCGTTAAGGCCACGGGCAAAATTGCTCAGGTGCCTGTGGGCGATGCCATGATTGGTCGAGTGGTTGATGCCCTTGCGCGTCCCCTCGATGGCAAAGGCGAAATCGTCACTTCAGAATTCCGTCTCATTGAATCTCCTGCACCTGGCATTATTGAACGGAAGTCTGTTTATGAACCAATGCAGACGGGGATTACCGCGATTGACTCGATGGTGCCCATCGGTCGGGGTCAGCGAGAGCTAATCATTGGCGATCGCCAAACCGGAAAAACCTCCGTGGCGATCGACACCATCTTGAACCAGAAGGGTCAAGGCGTAATCTGCGTTTATGTGGCGATCGGTCAAAAAGCTTCTACGGTTGCCAACATTGCTAACGTACTCCGTGAGCGGGGTGCCCTTGACTACACCGTAGTGGTTGCCGCCAACGCCAACGACCCTGCAACGCTTCAGTATCTCGCGCCTTACACGGGTGCTTCTATTGCCGAATACTTTATGTATACCGGCAAGCACACCCTCATCATCTACGACGATTTGTCTAAGCAGGCTCAGGCTTATCGCCAAATGTCTCTGCTCCTCCGTCGTCCACCCGGTCGTGAAGCATACCCTGGCGACGTGTTCTATTTACACTCTCGCCTGCTAGAGCGTGCCGCAAAGCTTAGCCCTGAGTTGGGTGAAGGCAGCATGACGGCGCTACCCATCGTCGAAACCCAAGCGGGTGACGTGTCGGCATACATTCCTACCAACGTGATTTCCATTACGGATGGTCAAATCTTCCTGTCTTCTGACCTCTTTAACTCCGGTCTTCGTCCTGCTATCAACGCGGGTATCTCGGTTTCGCGGGTGGGTTCCGCCGCTCAAATCAAGGCGATGAAACAGGTGGCAGGTAAGCTCAAGCTTGACTTGGCTCAGTTTGCTGAACTTGAAGCATTTGCTCAATTTGCATCTGACCTAGACAAGGCCACTCAAAATCAGCTTGCACGGGGCGCACGTCTACGGGAGCTGTTGAAGCAGCCTCAGTATTCGCCTATTCCTGTCGAAGAGCAGGTTGCGGTGATCTATGCCGGAACCAACGGCTACCTCGATGAGATTGAAGTCAGTCAGGTGACGGACTTTGTTGCGGGTCTGCGAACCTATCTGCACACCAGTCAGCCTACCTACGGTGAAACCGTGCGGGCAGCAAAGGCACTTACGCCTGAAGCTGAAGGGATTCTGAAAACTGCGATCGCAGAGTACACCAAAACCTTTACGGCAGCCGCATAGGGGATCTACGATGGCAAATCTAAAATTCATCCGCGATCGCATCAAGTCTGTAAAAAATACCAAAAAAATCACAGAGGCTATGCGGCTGGTGGCGGCGGCTAAAGTCCGTCGCGCTCAAGAACAGGTTACGGCAACGCGACCTTTTGCAGATCGCTTAGCCCAGGTTTTGTACGGCCTTCAGGCGCGTCTCAAGTTTGAGGAGGCGGATCTGCCGCTCCTCAAGCAGCGTCAGGTCAAAAAAGTGGGCCTGCTGGTGGTGACGGGCGATCGCGGTTTATGCGGCGGCTATAACGCCAGCATCATTCGACGAGCCGAAGAGCGCATCAACGACCTCAAGAAAGAGGGGATTGAGTATACCCTCATCTTGGTGGGACGCAAAGCAACCCAGTATTTTCAGCGTCGGGAACAGCCCATTTCTAAAACCTACATTGGTTTAGAGCAGGTGCCCACGGCACCTGAGGCGGCTGGTGTTGCCGATGAGCTACTGTCTTTGTTTCTGTCAGAAACAGTGGATCGGGTTGAGCTAATTTACACGCGCTTTGTTTCGCTGGTGAATTCTCGCCCTGTGATTCAGACACTGCTGCCCTTAGATCCTCAAGGGTTAGAAACCCCAGACGACGAAATTTTTCGTCTCACCACGCGGGGTGGACAGTTTAAGGTTGAGCGCGAGAAGGCTTCGACGGAGAAACTTCAGGACTTGCCTCAAGATATGATTTTTGAGCAAAATCCGGTGGATATTCTGGATGCCCTGCTGCCTCTATACCTCAATAATCAGCTTCTGCGCTCTCTGCAAGAATCTGCGGCGAGCGAACTCGCAGCGCGAATGACAGCAATGAATAACGCCAGCGACAATGCCAGCTCTTTAATTTCGGCTTTAACGTTGTCTTATAACAAAGCACGTCAGGCTGCAATTACGCAGGAGCTGCTTGAAGTGGTGGGTGGTGCTGAAGCGCTGAAGTAGTTGAGTTTTTTCTTTACATTTTCTAAAAAAGCCGCTTTTGATGTGAATCATCAAAAGCGGCTTTTTTAGAGGCAATTAGACTAATTATAGTCAAGTCACTTATCGCATACACTGTAGCGACGTTAAAGCGGCACTTCAGACTTTTCTTGGCAGTAAAAACAAGTCTTTTATACGAGCCTGAAATGCTTCTAAGCCACCTGCTCCATCCCAGCGTTTCTTAAAAGTTTTTAATCCCTCAAGCTTCATTACATTACCTCCTTGATATTTAAGAACGCCAGAATAGTCGAATAGATTATCTGCTCTTGCTGATTCAGATGGATTTACAAAGTCAATAGTCTCAACAACTTCAACATTACGGTAGATGTCGTAATCCTAAGTACAGGACAAAAATTGAAGGGATAGTCGAAAGTCATCCTCATTGATAGGAGAAGGATTGAGAACAATCTGTCGAATATAGTCAAACCCTAAGCGAAATAGACTCTTTGCGCGTCTTCCATGCTTTTTAAGCACA
>JBGSVR010000186.1:0-5370 GCA_041752855.1 Thermosynechococcaceae cyanobacterium | reverse complement strand
TAAACTGCAACACGTTTACTCATAAAGAGTGATTGGGTACAACAAATGTAGTAGAAACAAGAATCTGTAGTTGCCTAGTGACCTTAGGTTGAGCCAAAATATATTTATGTATGGATGAACACACCGATCCTAACATTGGGCAGATTTTAATCAACCGCTACCGCCTGATCGAAATGATCGGACAGGGTTCTATGGGAAGGGTCTACCGTGCTGAAGATCAGCTTTTAGGTAGCGTAACCGTAGCGGTCAAGTTTTTGTCGCAAACTTTGCTGAACTCGAAAATGAAGCAGAGATTTGCGGATGAAGCGCGTACAGGGGCACAGCTAGGGCAGCGCAGCATACACATTGTGCGCGTCTTAGACTATGGTGTGCATCGCAATGAAGCCCCTTTCTATGTAATGGAATACATGGAAGGGAAGAATCTCAGCGACCTAATTTTGCCAGCAACGCTGACGGTTGATCGTTTTATGCGACTAGCCCGTCACATGTGTTTAGGCTTACAGTGCGCTCATGAAGGCATCAAAATTGATGGTGCTGTCTGTAAAATTGTTCATCGAGATGTGAAGCCCAGTAATGTATTTGTCATCTCAGACCCGGGCTTGGGCGAAGTTGCAAAGGTTCTAGATTTTGGGATTGCAAAGCTGTTTAGAGATGATGTAGATGGTCGTCAAACCCGTTCCTTTATGGGGACTTTGGCCTACTGCTCTCCAGAACAAATTGAAGGAAAAGAGTTAGATTCTCGCTCTGATATCTATAGTCTCGGCATTACGATGTTTGAGATCTTGACAGGCAAAATGCCTATTGAGCCAGATACCCATACGCTACTGAGCTGGTACAAAGCCCATCGAAACAAGCCACCCAAACGTTTTGCAGATGCTTTGCCAAGCCTGAAGCTCCCTCCAGGTTTAGAAGACCTGATTATGGGCTGCATGGCTAAAACGCCTGACGAGCGCCCCCAAGACATGGTGGAAATTCTCGGGATTTTAGAGCAGATTCGCACTCAGCAAAAAACGCTGCCCACAGACGGTGCGGCCACTCCATCAAGGTCTTTTGCTAAGGTAGAAGAGACGGTTATTGACACTGAACCAGTTGTTAGAACAGACACCTCTAAATCTACGCACGTTCCGGTTATTCCTCTACCCCAGAAGCGGTTCTGGTCGATTGAGCAGGCCGGATGGAGTGTCCCTTGGCCGTCTGATAAACCGATTGCTGAAATTGCTTTTCCGCAAATACTGACCTCAGACCAAGAAGCGGCTGTGGGGTTATGGGTGATGCTATCTCGTGCTGAAATTCAACAGCGACTTCTTAGCACTCGATACAATCATTTTTTGTGCGTTATGGCTCCCCATCCAATGTTGCTCTGGGTGACGGCGATTCACGATGCTCAAATTGGCGCACGATGGATGCCTTGCTATCTTGATCTCAAGTTAGAACAAAGTCAGCAAATGCTTAAGCTTCTCAGCAGTAAAGGCTACTACTTACTCCTGTTTTTTGCTTCGGAATCGACGTCTGAACCCGCCAATGTAAAAACGGTTACGATCGCACCTTATCAACGACAGCTTTTTCAAGATTGGCTGGTGATGGCGAAACAAGGCATTTCGACAGCGCGACCGTCGGTAAGCAAACAAATTTTGAAGACGGAGTTTGATCGAATTAAGCCGTCAATGCTTAAAAAATTAGAAACTGCAAGGGCAGCAAATGATCCAGTTATTTTTTGATTGGCGCTGAAGCCAGCCAAACGTTACAGAGGAGTGAGACTTCAACAAGTAAACTCTAACTTGCCCCAAACCCCAGCTTGATCTAGTTTTTTAGAAAAAGCGAGAGACAGAGGTAGATTTAGAGAATACCGCCTGACTAACTTGAATTTGAGCGGGCTAGGTAAGTTTGGGCTGTGACCCAATGCCCCATTCTTGGGCGAGGAAGTGTTTGTACATCGTCTCTTTCATCACCATCTGGCGATAGAGTTTCACCAGGAATTCTTGGGCTTCTTCTTGGGAGAGACTTTGAACCTGATCTGAAAAAGAACGGATACTGAACTCTTGCTCCATTGAAAGCTGAAATGCGTTATCCATAATTCACTCCTGAACTACCGGCTCAAGCATGGACGTATTTGTTAAAGAGTATAACAAGTGATTGACAAACCGCCCATCGCTCTATGGAAGTAGTTGTATCAATTTCTAATCTAAAAAAAAGCTCAAAGTGAACAGACTGAAGTTTGAGGTTTAAGAGTTTGTGCCTTAAAGCGTTAAGGCATGGGCAAGAGAAGCAATCTTTGGCATCATGGTACCTGTGAACCCTTGCGCTCTGAGCCTGAGCGCACGCTTTGGTATTTTTTATGAATGCATTTGACCCGATACCGCCAGAGTGGACTCGAACTGCCATTCATGCGCCTCAATTTTGCTGTCCACGCTGTCAAGCAGGCTGTCAGGAGGCGACTAGCGTTTGGCTCAACCGTCGTTCTCCGGTTTTTACAGAAGATAACCGCCGTAAGTGGCAGGAGTTTTATCACTGCGGTTGCGGTCAGGTTTGGTGGGCTTGGAGTAATGATCGCCCTCCTAGTACGCTTAAACCCAGAGACTTACTGCCATGAGCGGTTGGCAGGCAATAGGTCAAAATTGGGTTTTACTACCCCAGCGTCAAGCAGCAACAGCGGTCATTCATTTTGTGGGCGGTGCTTTTGTGGGCGCTGCGCCACAGTTGTCTTATAGCAAGCTGCTAGAAGCGATCGCCTCCCAGGGCTATGCCATTATCGCCACGCCATTTATTAACACGCTAGATCACAAGGCGATCGCCACTACGGTTCTCAATCAGTTTGAAAATACTCTCAATCGGCTCCACAGAGGCCAGGTGATTGACCGCTTTTTGCCGATCTATGGGTTAGGCCACAGTATGGGCTGTAAGGTTCATCTGTTAATCGGCAGTCTGTTTGAAATAGAGCGGGCAGGCAATATTTTAATGTCGTTTAATAACTTTGACGCGGATCGCGCGATTCCCTTTGTGGAATGGCTCAATGCGTCTGCGAGCGTACAGTTTACGCCAACGCCTGCCCAGACCTATCGACTGGTGCAGCGCTATTACCCAACTCCGCACAATCTGCTGATTCGGTTTCGCAATGATGATTTAGACCAAACGCGCCAGATTGCGGTGATTTTGGGCGATCGCTTTGCCGATGACGTGACCGTTGAACGGCTTCAGGGGAATCATCTTACCCCCCTTGGACAAAACCTTGGTCAAAATATGCCTTGGCAGAATCAGAAGGGGTTTTCTGCTTTAGATGCGTTGGGGCAGTGGGTCACGCAGGAGTTTTATCGGGATCATGTGTCTCTTGAGCGGACGATCTTAGACTGGTTAGATGCGTAGCGTCTTAGGCGATCGCCGCGCTCAGCAGTTCTATATTCATGTCAAAGTTTGCGGTTACGCTTTGGATATCGTCGAGATCTTCGAGGGTATCCATTAGCTTTAGGAGCCTACGCGCTTGATCTGGGTCGGTGACTTCGACAAGGTTATTGGGAATCCAGCGAAGTTCGGCTTCGCGGACGGTATATCCCTGGGTTTTGAGGCTTTGGGCAACTTGCTCTAGGCGATCGCCCTCACAAAATACTTCTACAACCGTCTCTTCATCGGCTTCAACCATTTCGTAGGTTTCGGCTTCGGCTTCGAGCAGGGCAGTTAAGAGCTGTTCTTCATCATCTGTAGCGGTAAGCGTCAAAACTCCTTTTTGATCGAACATCCAGCCGACACAGCCCAGTTCACCTAGGTTGCCATTTTGCTTGGTGAATGCAAAGCGCACTTCGGCGGCGGTGCGGTGGCGGTTGTCGGTAAATGCCTCAATGAGTACAGCGACCCCGCCAGGGCCATAGCCTTCGTAGCGGATGGATTCCCAGCGATCGCCATCCTGTCCCCACTGACCACAACCCTTGGCGATCGCACGTTCGATATTTTCGTTGGGGATGTCTGCGGCTTTGGCTTTTTCAATCGCGGAGCGAAGCTGAAAGTTGGCGTTAGGGTCGGGTAGCCCTTGACGGGCAGCGACAATCATCTCTCGTGAAAGCCGCGCAAAAACTTGGGCTTTTTTGCCGTCAACGACAGCCTTTTGCCGCTTGATGTTAGCCCACTTACTATGTCCTGCCATACTGAATTTACGTTTGAACGATATAACTGATGCAGAGAATATTCCTTCGAGTCGCTATTGATCGCATTCAACACGCGATCGCCCATTCGCTTCACATTTGCTGCATCTTAGCACTAGGATCAGGCTAAAGCCGCAACAGCTTTGGGTGGCGAAAATCTGTTTGTATTTAAGACGTAAAGGCTGAATGATGAGCGCTGACGTTAAAACATCTCAAGAGACATTACTGAACGCGATCCAGTGGCATTTTGATTCGTCTCATCAAGCAAAGCCATCCAGCCCTGACGTTGCGACTGCCCTTAGACAAACCGAGCGCATCAATAAACGAGTCCAGCCTAGTGGAGCCTACTCAAAGCTTTTAGGAACATGGCAACTGCTGTTTATTACAAAATCCAAAAGCCTAACAGGACAGTGGATACCACCGTGGGTAAAAATTCAGATTACCTATGCCCAAGACTCGACAAACAGTTCAGAAGCATTGTCAGTGGACAAAACACCTCGGTTTTTAGGTGTAGTTCATAACCAGGTACAGCTTGGGTTTTTAAAGCTTACGCTCAGTGGCCCCACGGCATTTAATCCTGCTAACGGAATTTTGGCCTTTGATTTTACGCGGTTTACCCTAACCCTCGGAGATCGCACTCTATTCAGTGGCGCAATTCGAGGGGGAGCCACACGGGAGGCAGAATTTTATGAGATGCCTCTCAAACAGCAGGCTTTTTTCCGGTTTTTTTGGATTACGCCCCAAGGGATTGCCGCACGAGGCAAAGGCGGCGGATTAGCATTATGGTCAAAAAATAATGCTGACTAAACTTCAAAGAAATTTAGCCAGCATAAATTAAACGTTTGAGGTCGATCAGCAAATGCAGTTTTCCCCTAAACAGTGGCGGCGGCGTGCCTATAAATATTTTTCAAGCGTGTTGGCTAGTGTGGTTTTTGGTACTGCACCCACAACCATATCAACCCGTTGACCACCCTTAAAAATCATCAGCGTTGGAATGCTGCGGATTCCATATTGGCTGGCGATCGCCGGATTTTCATCCGTATTCACCTTAACGACCTTAATTTGGCCTTGGTATTGTTCAGCAATTTCATCTACAACGGGCGCAACCATTCGGCAAGGACCGCACCAAGGTGCCCAAAAGTCTACCAAAACGGGAACGTCACTATCGACGACTTCTTGCTTGAACGTTGTATCCGTGACTGCAGTTGCTGTCATGCCTGCACAACCTTTCTTATAGATG
>JBGSVR010000185.1:0-2076 GCA_041752855.1 Thermosynechococcaceae cyanobacterium | reverse complement strand
ATGAATACATTCATCGAAATCACATTCGATAATTTTGCGCTCTGCATTTGGAAAATCTCGGAAAGGTCGATGGCGAGCTTGTTTGGGCACTATGCTTTTCTAATCTCTGAATTCCTCTCCTAGCATAGCTTTCCTCTCAATGTAATGATTAGACACTAAGGGTGCAGGACTGCTAGACAAGCTGTTAGAGTTTGCCGCTAGTCTAAACATCCCCGTTAGCTTTAAGGGCTGCTTTGGTGTCAACGGTAGCTGTCACTTTGGCGAAGATGGGCAGATTGAGATCAGTGTTGAATCGCTGCTGTCTCCCCTGCATCAATGCAAGACCTTAGCCCATGAGCTAGGCCACGCTCTGATGCATTCAGAGAAAGACTACCGCCTACACAACAGCAAAAGCCAGATTGAGCTAGAAGCCGAGTCAGTCGCGTTCACCGTGCTGAATTACTTCGGACTCGACTCAGGCGACTACAGCTTTGCCTATGTGCTGAACTGGAGCGGCGGCAGTGATGAGGCGATCGCCCAGCTCAAGGAGTCAGGGCACCGGATACAGGGTGCAGCGCACCAGGTCATTGACTGGGTTGAAAGTCAGACCGAAGAAGTCAAAGAGCCAGAGCGTGAGCTAGTGGCGGCATAGGCCGAAACAAAGGGGGCTAACCTTAGCCCCCTTTGTGGCTAGATAGAGCAAAATTTTTAGGGTGGAGCAATGAAAACAGAGTTTATGATCGTTCGTCCGGTAGAGCATGGCGAATACCACTATTTTGCTGTGCCGAAGACTTTCCCAGCGCCGGATCAGTTTGGAAATCAATTAACCTACAACCTGATTGATGCGATGACGTGGGCGACCAGAGAAGAGGCAGAGCAATTCTTGCAGGCGAACGCTGAATTTACCGCATTACATCGACTGCACCCACTCAAAGTTGAGGCTTCTTCAGAAGATGACCTTGAGGATGAACTAGACGGTCTTGACCTTGAGGAACAGTTAGAAGTTTTGCTAGACCGAGCTGGATAGGAAACAGCGATAGACCAAGCCAACCTAAAGCCCCGCCGATGCCAAAAGCTGAAACGGGGCGATTCTCCATTTCAATACTGACCCACGCTACAAGAGGGAAAACCTGTGAACGCAGCGATAAACCACGGTACCGAAAACCATCAATGCATCTGCACTCAAATCAAACATTTCCAAGGACTCAATCAGCGCCAAACCGTTGAGCGACTGGTTGAAGCACTGCGAGATGCAGACGCGCTTTTGAAAATATCTCACTCAGTGTTTGGCACCATCCGCGACAACCTCGAAGGTAATGCCGACCCCCAGAGGGTCGCCAAAATGCTGGAGCTAACCCACAACACTCAGCGCATCATTGACGGCTACGAGGACAAGATTGCTCTTGGCTTGGCTCGGAGACTAACGCAGAGCCGCAGCCCCACTGATGCAAAGTGCTGAAGTGGGGCAGACTTTTGGAGCATAGGCGATCGCCCTCTCAAGAAGGAATGGAGTAGGATAGATGACAGAATTTAGGGCGATAGCGATGGCAAGCAGCGACGCAGAGAAACGAGCGATGAAGAAGTACGCTGAGACTGAAAAGGGTAAAGAAGCTCGCCAGGAAGCCGTAAAGCGTTACCAGGAGACTGAAGAGGGCAAAGCAAAGCTTAAAGAAGCCCAAAAAAAATATACCTCTTCAGATAAATGGAAAGCAGTTCAGAAAGCAGCTCGACTACGCAGAAAGGAACGCCTAAAGGCACAACAAGAACAACAGCTAAACGCTGAAAAAACGGACTAATAAGCAAAACCCGAATAAATCCCTAAAAACCTGGTCATTGATCAGGTTTTTTAATGTGAAAAAGGCTGATTCTGCTTGCTTTTCAGCGGCAAAAACGATATTATACATACATAGACAAAGACAAACACCGAAGGCGGTCATACCAGGGTTAGGCCACCCACCACAAAGCGCCGGAACACTGCTGATACCGCAGCCACCGGAGTAGTCCGATGTCCTGCATGACTTAAAACTGCGATCGCTCAAATGCTTTCAATTCAAAGAGGCGATCACCTACGTCCTAGTAAAACTTGGTGATCGCCTC
>JBGSVR010000184.1:0-21790 GCA_041752855.1 Thermosynechococcaceae cyanobacterium | reverse complement strand
TCAGTGGGAGTCTGTGGATGGTCTCCCTAACAAGGGAGCCATTCGCTTTTACGATCGCAAGGAAGAGGGCAGCATTGTGAGGCTCACGGTGGGCTATAAGGTGCCGCTGGTGCTGCGCTGGATGGATGGCCTGTTTTTAGGGCAGGTAGTGGAATCTACGCTTCAGGCTGACATGGATCGGTTTAGAGTCTATGCGCTGGAGCATGGCGCAAAAGATGGCGTGCTTTAATTTTGCTGCGGAGGTTCTTTCAATGCTTTCTGCTCCTGAATAGCTTGCCGGAACCCTAAAACAACCAAGATGTTAGATAGGGTCAAGAAAAATTCTGCGCCCCCATGAATGGGGTCAACGTTTGCTAAGGATTCCTTCAGCACAAACTGTGTATACGCTCCTGCTGGAATGGTAACGGCGACAAAAAACAGCAGCATATAGAACCCCCACAGCGCCAAGCGAGGGGTCTGCCCAGATTTGGTGAGAAACCAGAGAAACCCCAAGTATGGGAATAAGGAGAGGGCAAACAGCGTTTCTTTTGTCATGGGTCAAAAGTTATGGGTCAAACTTGTGTTGAGAGATGGAAATAACTAGACCGAAGCCTGTCGCGCCGTTCTCCAAATCCACCAGGCGGCACCACAAAGGGTAATGTTCCCCACCACCGTCATCGCAGCTTGTAAAAACACCAGCCATTCTAGCTGAGGCGAATTATCAAAAAAGTGCCAGGTACAGGCACACATTGCGCTCACCAATGCAGGTAGCATCCCCAGTGAGAGCCAGCGCCAGCTAGAGTTTTGGCTAACGTCGGCATAAAGCCAGATCAGCCAAATTGCCGCAACCCATTCAATCACGCTCGAAATATGGATCATCCAAGTGGGGATGGATAGCGCATGCATAATTGTTTGAGCCAGCCTTCAAGAACCACTTGGAGTGTATCGCGATTTTATAGTGCTGAGCTGGCCTATACCCTGACTGGCCTAATCTTTTGCTAGCATGGGTATGCAAAAAGTAGGTAAATTTATTTATGGCGCTAAAGACCACGGTTTATCTAAACGATCAGCTTGAAAGACGTTTGCAGGATTATTTGCAGGAAAACCCTGACGCAACCTTATCCAATCTGATTCAAGATGCATTAGAAGTTAAGCTCAATCGAGAGAATGCAGCAGCAGCGCTCTTAAAAATTGCAGGGATTGCTCACAACGCACCACCTACAGACGATACTAACCGAGAGCAAATGGTCTAGAACTGACTGCCGTATACCCTATGTCGTTTCGATTGATTTTAGATGCTGGGCCGCTTTATGCCCTGGCAGCGCCCAAAGATGTCGCCCATGAAGAGGCGAGACGAGGGTTTATTCAGTTAGCGCAAGAAAATGTTGATTTGATTGCCCCACTACCGATTGTTTTTGAGGTCTTTAAGCTCTTGTGCTACCGAGACTCACCTCAAGTGGCTAGGGCAGTGCTTAAGCAGATGATGACGATGACCATTGTGCCCGTGGGTTTAGCAGAAACAGAGGCGATCGCCATTTTCCTTGACCAAATCCCAAGCTGGGGTGGTTCTCTTGAAGATGCTTCGGTGGTTTTGTTGGCAAAAAAGCTTAAATGTCCGGTTTGGACACTTAACTACCGAGACTTTGGCTGGTTTCAAGATCTTGAGTTTTGGACACCTCAACGGTAAGACAGGTGCTGCTAGTCAGATATGGCAAGCTCAACTTCTGCCTATTTTGGCAATGCAGCCCAGCCCATATAATTAGGGAAAACATAAAGAGTAATCAATGCTGAAAGCTGGGATTGTCGGTCTTCCGAATGTTGGTAAGTCAACATTATTTAATGCCCTTGTGGCAAACGCCAAGGCAGAAGCGGCTAATTTCCCGTTTTGCACCATTGAGCCAAACGTTGGTATTGTGTCCGTCCCTGACGATCGCCTTCAGGTGCTTGCCGATATTTCTAAATCCGATGAGATTGTGCCAACCCGTTTTGAGTTTGTAGACATTGCGGGGTTGGTCAAAGGCGCGAGTCAGGGGGAAGGGCTGGGGAATCAGTTTCTAGCGAACATTCGGGAAGTGGATGCGATCGCCCATGTTGTGCGCTGCTTTGACGATGACGACATCATTCACGTCTCTGGCTCCGTTGACCCCACTCGCGATATTGAGGTCATTAACCTAGAACTCGCCCTGTCGGATCTTGCCCAGATTGATAAGCGCATCGAGCGCACCCGTAAACTGGCTCGCACCAGCAAAGAAGCCCAGCTAGAACTTGCCGCCCTCGAAAAAGTATCCGTCGCCCTCAACGAAGGTCAGCCCGCGCGTCAGGTTGACTTAAGCGAAGAAGAATTAGAAGCCGTGCGTTTGCTAGGGCTTTTGACCCTCAAACCCATTATTTATGCAGCTAACGTCTCGGAAGATGATCTGGCAACCGGAAACGAGTGGGTAGAACAGGTTCGCAAAATCGCGGCGCAAGATCAGGCTCAGGTTGCCGTTGTATCAGCGCAAGTTGAAGCCGAACTTGTCGATCTTCCAGCAGCAGACCGCAAAGACTTTTTAGAATCTCTGGGCGTTCAAGAAGGAGGGCTACAGTCCCTCATCCGCGCCAGCTATGAGCTGCTGGGGCTGCGTACCTACTTCACAACGGGGCCTAAAGAGACGCGGGCTTGGACCATTCATGCTGGCATGAAAGCACCTCAAGCGGCTGGGGTCATCCACACCGACTTTGAGCGGGGCTTTATCCGTGCTGAAACCGTTTCTTACAAAGACATCGTAGCCGCAGGTTCCACACCCGCCGCTAAAGAGAAAGGTTGGGTGCGCAGTGAAGGGAAAGAATATGTCGTCCAAGAAGGCGATGTGATGTTATTCCGGTTTAATGTTTAGCCCATTGCCCAAAGAAAACCGCCGAACGCGTTCGGCGGTTTTCTCAGTATTTGTGCTGATTGAGGCAAAAAGTCTAATCTTCTTCTGGCGTCAGCTTTAGAAGAAGGTAGCCCAACCCAAGTCCTACCAGCACCAGCACAAAAGGCAAAACTGCCGCATTAAAAATTTCTCCGCCCATGATTGCTCCACCTAAAACGCTGTTTAACTTACGTTGCCTTCTAAAACGAAGGAATAACCGTCAGACTACAGCATAGAACTTCCCGTAGCGAATACAAAGGATAACGCGCAAATTAAGGGTAAGTAAACGCCGATAAGGCGGCATGGTTTCATGTCATAATAATTTACAATGTTTTTAATAAAAGACCGTTAGGCTATGTCTTCTCAGACGCCAATATTAGAACCTCTAGATCGTCATGAGTGTCGGTCTTGTGGCTACATTTATGAGCCAGAAAAAGGGGACAGCCGCAAAGTTCCACCTGGAGTTTCCTTCAGCGAGCTGCCCGAAAAATGGACTTGCCCTGTGTGCAATGCTTCCGCCTTACAATTCAGCAATATTGGTCCAGTCGGTTCGCCCTCTGGGTTCAAAGAAAATCTCAGCTACGGCATCGGTGTTAACGCACTTCCCCCAGGTCAGAAAAATCTTTTGATTTTTGGGGTCTTAGGGCTGTTTATCTTGATACTGCTGAGCTTTTACGGGCTAGGTTAGCCAGCTCACAAAAAATCATGGCGCAATGCTGACAACGCTGTCGCCCTCCGTCAACGATCACGCTAGATTTGCACTGTATTTATGATGCCTTCGCTCACAAAAATCCTGAAGCCGCTGTTGGTGAGCTTAATTGCCCTCGTCTTCTGTACTTCCTGTAAATATATTCCCTCCGTAGAAGTTAGCCCTTGGGAACTGGTTTCACTGCCGACCAACGCAACGGTGCTTGATCTTAGTTTTGTCTCTAAAGACCACGGGTGGCTAACGGGCAACCGCTCCACACTCATGGAGACCCTTGACGGTGGCAAAACCTGGGAACCTCGAACTCTCGATTTAGGCGATACGGCCTATCGGTTTAACTCCATTAGCTTTTCTGGGGATGAGGGCTGGGTTGCTGGAGAGCCTTCGATTCTTTTGCACACTGAAGATGCAGGGCAGTCTTGGTCTAGCGTGCCGCTGAGCGCTAAGCTGCCAGGTAAACCTGCCAAAATTGTCGCGGCTGGCCCGCACACTGCCGAAATGACCACGGACGTGGGCGCAATTTATAAAACCGAAGACAGCGGCAGGCACTGGACTGCAACGGTTCAAGAAGCCTTCGGGGTTCTCAGAAATGTGAATCGCTCCTCCGATGGCAGTTACGTTGCGGTTTCTTCAAGGGGTAGCTTTTATTCGATTTGGAAGCCAGGAGAAGTGTCTTGGGAACCCCACAACCGCAATAGCTCTCGCCGAGTGCAGAATATGGGTTTTGCGCCGGATGGCAAACTTTGGATGTTGGCTCGAGGCGGACAAATTCAGTTTAGTAACGACAGCAACGAGTGGGATGAACCACTTACGCCAGACTATTCCGTTAGCGTGGGGCTACTCGATTTGGCCTATAGAACCCCAGAGGAGCTATGGGTGAGCGGGGGTAGCGGCAATCTGCTGTGCAGTTTCGATGGGGGCAAAACCTGGCAGAAAGACCGCTCGACGAATAAGCTTGCGACCAATCTCTATCGCGTGATGTTCCAAAGTCCCAATCAGGGCTTTATTATTGGGCAGTCTGGCATTTTGCTGCGCTACGTTGGCTAGAGCTGGACAAGACCAAAACGGTGGGAAGTTGATCTGCGTACAGAAAATTCACTTGTGGGACTTTCTGTTGTTTCGTATGATCAGGAGTGTAAGTTTAAGAGGCTCTCCCTAAAGACATCAATATAAGTCTGAGCGGGAAGCATGTTTTGATTTAATCTGTGTTGATAAGAGGTAACTAAAGTGGCTGGTACTACTGGAGAACGCCCATTTGGCGATATTGTTACAAGCATTCGCTATTGGGTTATCCATAGCATTACGATTCCGGCTTTGTTTATTGCAGGTTGGCTGTTTGTGAGTACAGGGCTAGCCTATGATGCGTTTGGCACCCCTCGCCCTGATCAATATTTTGACCAAGCGCGTCAAGAAGTTCCCCTCATAAGCGATCGCTTTGCAGGGAAGCAGCAAATTGACGAATTTACAAAAGGACTTTAGTAGAACTATGACGAGTAATAATAATCAGCCTGTTTCATATCCCATCTTTACAGTGCGCTGGCTTTCTGTTCACGCCCTAGCCGTGCCCAGCGTTTTCTTTATCGGTGCGATCGCCTCTATGCAATTCATTCACCGCTAGGATGCCGTCATGACAGAAAAAAACCCCAATAACCAGCCCGTCGAGCTAAATCGTACTTCTTTGTACATCGGCCTTCTGCTGATCTTTGTCGTAGCGCTGCTGTTTTCGAGCTACTTTTTCAACTAATGCTTTTCAACGAGTGCTTCGTTTTGATTAAGTTTACCCAATCATTTTAGAGGAGGAAGGCTGAATGTCTGGAAGTGGGCGCATACCCTTGTGGATCGTAGCAACAGTGGCTGGCACTGGTGTTCTTGTTGTACTGGGACTGTTTTTCTATGGAGCCTACGCAGGGCTTGGATCCTCGCTTTAAGCGCTTCATAGCTTAGTACCTAGCAATGCAAAAAAACCGTCTACTGTTTAGCGACAGTAGACGGTTTTTTGATGGATAGATTTAGGGGTAGTTCGCAACGCTAAAAAAGCGTAATGGCGAACGCCCAATGATTTACCGTTCGATGTATAGAAACAAAAGCGACATTGCAACAGCCGGAAACACTAAACCAACGAGGGGAACCAGAATCGAAGGTAAAAGATCTGCACTCATAATCAAAACTTGCTCTGAATAACGCTTTTATTATGACCGTGCGGGTTTAAAACAATCAACCCTCTCTAATTAGAGATTAAGTCTTGACTATAGGCTGATCAATGCATCCTCCACACACTCAATGTGCGCATAGATCAATAAAATTTTATAATTCGTTGCACAAATCTAGAAAAGTCGTTACATTGATTAATGAAGGCACTCCTAAAACAGGTTATTCATCATGGAAAAGGTACAGGTTCAAGCTGAAGACCGGAATGCATGGGTTTTTGGTTTCACGCCCCAAGCTGAAATTTGGAACGGCCGGCTGGCAATGATTGGTTTTATTGCAGTGATCTTGACTGAAGCGCTCTCTAGCGAAGGTGTTCTTCATTTTTGGGGACTTCTGTAGATTTGCGACTCATCTTTAAGTTAGTAGACTTGCGCTTATGTTGTAGTCTGCACTTTAGAAGAGCTATTGATATTCATCAATAGCTCTTTTTGTATAGATGCTACGACGAGAAAATAATAAGAGGACAGACTCTATTTTGATTGGATAGCAGCCCCTGGCTTTTGAAGTTTTTTAGCCTCGGTTCTCTGGGCTGACGGGTGAGGTGTTTTGGGTGAAGGTTTGCCTAGACGAACCCTGAGTCACTTAAAGGTTCATGATTTAATTGAAGGGTAGCAATGAGGGGATGGAGTGAATCGCTATCAGATTGCCACCATTTCTCTCGTCAAAGACTGTATGAAAGCCAGTATTGGTCGAGTCGCCCCGCAATGGATTTGACACCCGATTACCCTCAAGAGCCTGAATTAGTCACAATGGTGTGGACTGACCTGCTCGATTCCACTGCGATGAAGCGCGATTTGGAAGGGCAGTATGTCTGTGATCGCAATCAGGCCTACCTCTCCCAAATCTTGCAGCCGCATCGATCACGGGTTGAGGAGAGCCTCGCGCCATTTCGGGGACGGGTGATCAAAACGGAAGGAGACGCTTTTTTTCTGGTCTTTCCAACGGTCACAAAAGCTTTAGAGTGGGCCGTTTTTCTCCAAAGAGATCACATAGAGCATCCCATTGAGACCCCGCTTGGGCCATTACAGGTGCGGATTGGCATTCACACGGGTAGCCCCACTCAAAACAACGGTGACTATATCGGTCAAGAAGTTGATTACCTGGTTCGGATTGCGGATCTTGCCCAAGGTTCTCAAATTTTGCTCTCAGAAGTCAGTGCCGTTTTAATGCGCAATTCGGGCACGCGCAATTTAGCAATTCATAGTCATGGTCAATATCTGCTCAAAAGTATTGGAGAAGTGCCCATCTTTGAGGCGCTTTGGGATGGGCGATCGCCCCAAACACCCCGCTTAGACGTTAAAGCACTCTTCAATCAAGGCCGTCTCAAGACCGTGTTGCCAGAATCAACCGTAACGAAACAAACTGATAATCTTGCCCTGCTCCCAGAGGTGAATCAGCGCAAAAAATCTTACAAGACGGTTTTAGGGGTGTTATGCACCAGCTTAATTTGGAGCATTGCCGTTCTCGGTATGCGGTGGTTAGGCGGTTTGCAGGCCATAGAGCTATGGAGCTTTGACCAATTAACGCGGCTACGTCCTCACGAAAAACCTGATGACCGAGTTTTGGTCATCACCGTCACCGCCCAAGATTTAATTCAGCAGTCCGTAGACAGCCGCCGGAGTTCCCTCTCCGACCAAAACCTGCTTAAACTGCTTCAGAAAATTGAACCCTTTGAACCCAGAGTCATTGGTCTAGACATCTATCGAGATTTTCCAGTTCAGCCTCAGTTTCCGCAGTTAGCACAGCGGCTGCGAGAGGATTCTAAAATCATTGCGGTTTGCAAATCTCGAGATGCGGAGGGCGATCCAGAAGGGGTTTCCCCACCGAGAGAAGTCCCAGCGACACGCATTGGCTTTAGTGACTTTATTGAAGACAGTGACGGCATCATCCGACGGCAGCTCTTGTTTATGACCCCTGACCCGCTTTCTCCCTGTCAGGCTCACTATGGTTTCGGTACTCAGGTTGCGCTCCGGTACTTAGCCGCCCAGGGCATTCAGCCTGCTTTTACCGCTGATGGCAACCTACAGTTGGGTCGAACCACTTTCCAACGGCTTAAGCCCTTAGAAGGTGGCTATCAATTTCACGCGGAGGGGGGGCACCAGATGATGCTCAACTTTCGGGCGCTGTCTACCCCTCAAGACATTGCGCTCCAGGTTTCTCTTTCAGATGTTCTCAATAATAAAGTAGCGGCAGACCTCATCAAAGACCGTATTATTCTCATCGGCGTCACCGCAAACTCCTCTAGCGATTTTTGGGCGACACCCTACGGCGCAGGTGGCGCAAGAAAAATTTCTGGCGTGATGATTCAAGCCAATATGGCGAGCCATCTTTTAAGCGCAGTGCTAAACCAGCGTCCCATGATTTGGGCATGGCCTGTATGGGGCGATAGCCTCTGGCTGTGGGGTTGGGGAAGTATCGCAGGCTTCATCATTCTTTTCTCGCCTCGACTATTGCAGGGCGTTGTTGGCTTAGGCATCGCCAGCGCTGCACTTTTGATCGTTTGTTTTGTGATGCTGATTCAGGGCGGCTGGTTAGCGGCAGCGCCAGCGGGTATTGTTTTATGGCTGACTGGAGGCACTGTTAGCTATCAGATCCTCACTAAAGAATCACAAAAGTTAAGGAAACCTCAGGAATAGATCGGATCTTTTCTACATACTATGGAGGTTTTTAAAAAACAAGGATACTCTAAAGGTGAGCCGTTCCATAGGTTTGGGGGTTACAGGAAGTGCTACGATACCATTGTTTAAAAGCAGGTGCTGCTCATACATCAATATTAGTGTTGGGATGTTTCAGCGCTGGTTTACATTTGGCAACTGCGTTACCGCTTCAAGCCTCCGAATCAAGTAGGCTACCCCACTCAAAAACCGCAGTTTTTCCTTATAGTCCCCCGCTCCCGCCCAATCTTGGCGCACCCAAGGGTCGCACGGGTGGAGGAGCCAGTCGAGGTGCCTGCGCACAGTCCCAGGCGATGCGTGCCGTATTGCCGAGCAGTGCAGCTCGGCAATACAGCTTGACTGCTTCAGAGCATCCTACCTTTTGGTTTTATCTCCCTAATCGCCCTCATCCAGAGACTCGCCTTGAGTTTGTGCTCCAAGACGCGGCAGATCGCTATATCTATAAAACAGTCTTTACTCAACCCAATGCCTCGGCTGGATTAGTCAACGTAACGTTGCCAGTGCAGTCTTCTCCTCTGATTGCGAATGCAGCCTACAGTTGGACGCTGAGTCTTCAGTGTGATCCGACGAACCCTAGTCAGATGACGTTTATTCGTGGGGGCATTCAGCGGGTGGCGATAGCTGCGCCCCAACAGTCCGCCCCAACTCTCTCCACCGCAATACCGACCAGCAGCGATCAGGCCATTACAGCTCAGCTCTATGCCCAGCAAGGTTTGTGGTATGATGCCATCACAATTTTGGCTCAGGCTTTACAAACCCAGCCCACAAACCTTGCTACTGCTCAAGTCTGGAAAGACTTACTAGAACGCTCAGGCTTAACGGAACTACAGCCTCCTGCCATTGCTGCTACTCAAAAGAAAACGAGCGTAACTCAGATTGGTTCTAGAGCAGCTATTCTGCAAGAGTCTCGGGCAGCGATTAAGTTCTAAGCACTCAGTTCATAGATAGAGTGGTTCTGCCGATTCGCATGAAGCATTTCGGTCATTTGATCAACGGGTAAGGGACGGCTAAAGAGATAGCCCTGAATAATAGTGCAGTTAAGCGTTCTTAAAAGCCCAAGCTGGACTTCGCTATCTACGCCTTCTGCAACAATCGTCAGGTCGAGTCCCTGCCCCAAAGAAATAACCGCTTTGACAATCTCAATATCTTTAGAGTTTGGCTTTAAATCTCGGATAAAGGACTGGTCAATTTTGAGGGTATTAAGCGGCAGTTGCTTCAAGTAATTGAGGGATGAATAACCAGTACCAAAGTCATCCATCGCAATATGAACGCCCATGTCCTGCATTTGACTGAGCAGCACCTTGGTAAAGTCAATATATTTAACGGCAGTGGTTTCTGTCACCTCAAGCTCTAAAAACTTCGGCTCTAGCTGGGATCTTGCCAATACCTGCGCCACAACATTCACCAGATCGGGTTGAAAAAACTGACGAGCCGATAAATTAACCGCAACGGAGAGTGGCGTGAGACCCGCTCGGTGCCACTGAACCGTCTGGGCGCAGGCAGTTTCCATCACCCAGGTGCCAATTTCAACAATTAGACCTGTCTCTTCTGCCAGCGGAATAAAGGTTGCAGGAGACACAAGCCCCAGTTCTGGATGATTCCATCTCAGCAGTGCTTCTAGACCAATAATCTGCCCTGTTCTGATATTGACCTTAGGCTGGTAATACAGCAAAAATTCTTGGCGCTCTAGCGCATGACGAAGACTATTTTCTAGGGCAAACAGTTCTGGGGCTTCAGAATTCATGTTGGGGGCATAGTGCCGAAAACTGCCTCGCCCCTGCTCTTTGCAGCGATACAGGGCGACATCTGCATTTTGCAGCAGCAGTTCTGCTACTTTGCCATCTTGAGGGTAGACTGAAATCCCAATGCTGGCATTAATGTAAAGCTCGTGGGAGTTAATATTTAGTGGCGTTTTTAGTGCCTCATGAATGCGATGGGCAGTCTGGGTTGCGTCGTCGGCATCGCGGATTTGCGGCAGCAGAATCGTAAATTCATCCCCTCCCCACCGCGCGACGGTGTCGCCTTCTCGCAGACAGTCTCGCAACCGCTGGGCAACACCCTGCAAAAGTTCATCTCCCACAGAGTGTCCGAGGGTATCATTGATAATTTTGAAGCGATCAAGATCCATGAACATGACGGCTAAACTTTGGCCGTTGCGTCGTGCGCTAGAAAGGGCAAAGTCTAGGCGGTCGTTAAACAGAATGCGGTTGGGTAGGTTGGTGAGGGCATCATGGAATGCCTGGTGATGGATTATTTCTTCGGTTTGCTGGCGCTGAAGTGCGGCACTAATGCTGGCAGCCATCGCAAAAATAATGGATTCTTCTTGAGGCGACCATTCGTATTCTGTCGAGCATTGGTGCAGCTCAATAAAGCCCCAAAACTTAAGATTTACAATGATGGGCACCACTAAAACAGACAGTACGCAGTCTTGTAGTAACAGCTCTTGCTCCGTTTCTTCTAGGTCTCGTGTGAGTCCACGAATTGCCGTTTCGTCGGTCAGAATGTGATACCAGCGCTTTAAGGACGGATTACTATAAAGCTGATTGTGGCGGGTAGTATTTCTAAGAATGGACGGCACTGATTCACGCGTCCACTCAAACCTCATGCTGGTGGCAAGTTCTCCACTGCTGGGGTGTGCATGATTCATGGAAATACAAATGCGATCTACGCGCGCGGCGTTCCCTAGGGTTGCAAGGGCTTCGTTGATGGCAGAGTCATAGCCTACGTTGGCTAATAGATAGGTTGTTGCTTCGGCTACGCTTTGCAAGAGGCGATCGCGCTTTCTTAGCTCAGACTCGGCGTTTTTGCGCTCTGTAATATCAAACACACAGCAGCGAACCAGATCACTTTCTTGGATGTAGTGAATCGACTGCTCAAAGACCTGATCGCCGACCGCCGCCTCACGCACCAAAATATTGGATGTGGATTCCTGAATCAGCGCAAATAGGCCATCCAACATTGGATGAGTCATCCCTTTTTGGGTGAGGTCAGGAAAAACTTGAGCTGCGGCTGGATTGAGGTAGGTCAATTCTCCGGTTAAGTTGACTTCAAAGATAGGGCTAGGAATAATTTCTGGAAAAGAGGCAAGCCGAATTAAAGAGACTTCATCAAACTGATCTTCGGCGTGACTGGGTGCAATGGGTGCAGAGAGAACCGATTCGGCAAATAGCTCTGTGTAGTCAAGGGTCTCTGAATAAGAGACAAATGCTTCATCCGTCAGCGACGGCAGAATGAGATAACGAACTTTAACGAGGTTTCCGAGCAAAAGCTGGTCGCCATGCTTGAGGCGATGGGAATGACACTTCTTGCCATTAACCTTGATTCCGTTTTTACTGCGTTTGCCCTGAAGGTTGCCGTCAATGATTAAAAAACCATAGTTGCTAGGGTCTGAGCTTGTGACCCTGAGCAGCAGTGCGTGCTGTCGAGAGACGGCTTTAGACTTAAGCACAATCGAGTTGCTAGAGTCTCGACCAATGGAGTGGGAGGTAGACTCTAAGGGCAGTAACCGCTGCCCCTCTGTATCTTCAACGGCAAGCAGGTGTCGAACAGATCTCGACAGTTGGGGTTCCTCGGCGCTAGGTTCAGGATGTCTGGCCGAAGTATAGGGATTAATGTCATACAAAAACGGCTCAGACAAGGAAGATACACCTTCAGCTCAAGGGATTAAGGGCAAAAGTTGATTTGAACTTTAGTACAACAGAAGGATTTTGAGGATCAATGATCCAAGACTTGTGACCGAATGCATCGCAGCAGTTTTTGACATTGAGTATTGCTGTACTTAAGATTCCCAAATTTGCAATCTTGGCAACATGAGGATTCTGATTTTTCTTTGACCAAGGCCAAAATCTTATCCATGTAGACATCAAAATGCCTCTCCGTGAAGGTTTTCCTTATTGCTAAGGGCTGCTATGCTTCTGGCAAAACCGTCAGTTGGCCTTCTATAAAGATGCCTTCAGGGGTAATTGACAGGGTCTGGATTTGGGTTTGAGGCCCTAAATCAAACGTATAGCCATGCAGATCGTGGAGCGGTAGACCTCGCTTTGCATTGGGGGTGGGCAGCCATTCTGGATGCTCAAGGCTGAGGGTGTGAAAGTCGCCGCCCAAGGTTAGGGCGGTTTGGAGCGCTACAGGCACAGATTTGTCGCCTTGATGGGTGCGAAGTACGGCGCTAAACCGTAAGGTGTTTTGAGCGAGGGCGAGGGTGGGGTTTTGTAATGTAAGGTCTTCAGAGGACATTGGCTGACCTAGGGTTTCGGCGATTTGCTCGCCCACCAGAAGCTGTAGCGCGTCAATGATGGCGCTTTGAAATAGCTCAGAATGAAGTGACGCTTGGGCATCTTGTGCCTGAAGCATGACGTTGAGGTCAATGGCGACTGGCTCCAATAGCCTAAACGCTTTGCCTTTAAGCATTTGCCCGATGTTAATGCGAAGGTTATGCCCAATAATCTCAATTTGGCTGAGGTGTAGGCCCCGATAGACCACTTTTTGGGTGTTGAGCTGCACTTGGGGCAAGTACCCTGACAGGATTTGGCGATCGCCCCCTTCTAGATGCACCTCTAAACTCGAAACCGACTCCACCTGCGACCTTAACCAAAACCGGATCGCAGGCTCTAAAACACGATGAATAAGTCCGCGTTTGGGAGTGGGCTGAATGGCGGCTTCTGGAGACGAATGGGGCATTGTGGGCAACTATAAATGGGCGACTATGATGGGCAACTCAAAACTCCACTTATCATAAAGGATTTGGCCTTGCTACCTATGGCCTTGCCTATGGTATGCTCTAGCTTAGAAAGGGAGTAGCGAAGCGGGAAACCCCGCAAGATCAGAGTCAACATACTGGCGATGAGCCTGGTTCTGGTCACGATAGCATTCATTCAATGAGTCATCGGCGCGAGACTTTCACTAATGTTCACAGGAGAAATTCTGTGGGCTTGGTGAAGTCTTGATGACCAACCTAGCCTACAGAAGGTCTCTTCATTCTTGCTGTGGGGTTATGGGCTGTCATGCTAGAGGCATTTACATCTGCGCTATTTCTGATTACAAGTCAGGAGCTAGGCGACAAAACCTTTTTTATTGCGCTGATTTTGGCGATGCGCTACCCGCGTCGATGGGTTTTTTGCGGCTCGATTGCGGCATTGGCGCTGATGACCGTGATCTCGGTGGGCGCGGGGCATCTGCTGAGCTTTTTGCCTAGAACCGTCACCCACTGGTTTTTTGTGGCCTTGTGCTTTGGGTTTGGTATTTGGCTGTGCTGGCAGGCTAGCCGCATGACCTCCTCAGAGGAGCAAGAACCCCTTGAAGAAGCCTCGCAAGAGGTAGAGTCTTTTGAATCTCACAATCAGGGAAAACGGCAGCAGGCGCTCAAAAAAAGGGTGCCTTGGGCAATTGTGCTAGAGGCATTTATTTTGACCTTTGTGGCGGAGTGGGGCGATCGCACTCAAATTGCCACAATGGCTTTAGCCATGCAGAGCAACCCTGTGGGGGTAACGCTAGGTGGAATTTTGGGTCATACCTTCTGCTCGCTGATTGCCGTTGTAGGGGGGCGTTGGGCGGCAGGACGCATTTCTGAGCGCGTCATCACTTGGTTTGGCGGTTTGCTATTTATACTGTTTGGGGCGATCGCTGTTTTCTCGGATCCATCTAGCCTTTAGCTAACGCTGCTGCATTACTTACAATCGACAGATTTGGACAACACCCATCCTTCCAACGTTGCTAAACAGATGGTCACGCAATTCATCACCATAGAAATCAACCTCAACGATCTCACCCTCTCGCTTCAGCACTCCATTGAAGCGCAGCTTACCCTCCAGGGTGAACCGCTGCGATGGGCTATTACTGCGGTGCGTCAGGGCATTGCTCACGTTGAAGCGGTGGTGCTACAAGATATAGAAATGTAAACCTATTTAGATGAATAAACTCCATTGACCGAACGTCCTTTTACCGTTGCACTTATTATCCCGACGGGCATTGGTGCTGCCATTGGTGGCTATGCGGGGGATGCCTTGCCTGTGGCACGGGCTATGGGCAGCATCTGCGATCGCCTCATTACCCATCCCAACGTTCTCAACGGGGCGCAGCTTTACTGGCCAATCCCCAACGCCTTGTATGTTGAAGGCTATGGCCTAGATCAGTTTGCAGCAGGCCGTTGGGGGCTGCGCCCTGTTCACGGCAACCGCATTGGGCTAATTCTCGATCAGTCGATTGAGCCAGATTTACGGATTCGCCACCTTCAGGCTGCTGATGCGGCTCGGGCAACGTTGGGGCTAAGCCTGACCGATGCCGTGCTGACCGATCAGCCTCTGGGCGTTACCCTCAACACGGCTGATTCAGGGGCAACCTGGGGCACCATTCAAAACCCTGATAGCCTACTTCGAGCCGCAGATAAGTTGATTAATGAAAAGAGGGCTACGGCGATCGCCGTGGTGGTTCGCTTCCCTGAAAACATCAGCAGCGAAGCCCTCTATAACTACCGTCACGGTCAAGGTGTTGACCCCTTAGCAGGTGCAGAAGCCGTCATTAGTCATCTTGTGGTGCGCACCTTTGGGGTTCCCTGTGCCCACGCCCCCGCCCTTTCGCCCTTACCGCTAGACCCTCATCTCAGCCCCCGCTCTGCCGCAGAAGAATTAGGCCATACCTTTTTACCCTGCGTCTTAGTAGGGCTTAGCCGCGCGCCGCAGTTTATTAAAGGGGAACTCCAGACCCATGACATAGGCACAGATGTTGTCGATGCCGTCGTGATTCCTGAGAGCGCCTGTTGCGGAAGCGCTGTTCTGAGCTGGAGCCAGACCCGCGCCCGCACCAAGACCCAAATTATTACAGTTTCCGACAACCACACCACCCTCAACGTCACGCCTCAATCCCTGGGGCTGTCCGTGTGGTCTGCCCAGTCCTACAGCGAGGCAATTGGGATGCTCGTTGCGATGCGTGCAGGAATCAATCCAGAGGCCCTGACCGCAAAGATACTCCCCATAGCGCTCCAGCAGAACAGTATGGGAGATGCTAAACCTGCTAACGTTTAAGAGACGAAATGCGTCTAAATACTTATCGTGGTGAAACCGACGTCTCAACAACCTGAATTTGAACCCCTAAGCCGCTCTCAAATCTTAATTGCGATGGGCATTACGGCGGTTATTTTGCTCGTGGTGGCTAAGGTCTGGCTGCGGCTAGATTCAACGCCTCAAGTGCCCATCCAGCTCAACAGTTCAGATGCACTGTGGGGCATCAGCTTAGGGTTAGGCATTACGGGGTGCAGTGCGCTGCTCTATCAGTTTTGGCCTCGCTACCAACAGTCCGCAGATATCTATCTACAGCTCATTTTAAAGCCGTTAGAATGGCCAGATTTATTTTGGCTAGGGGTCTTGCCTGGTCTTAGCGAAGAACTGCTGTTTCGGGGCGTTATGCTGCCTTCGTTAGGGTTAAATTGGACTGGGTTAGCAGCATCTAGTATCTGCTTTGGCATTCTGCACATGAGCAGCCCTCAGCAGTGGCCCTATGTTTTGTGGGCTTCTATTGTAGGGTTTGCCTTAGGCTACAGCACCCTTGTGACCCATAACCTAATGGTGCCCGTTATCGCCCATATTTTGACCAATGTACTTTCTAGCACGACGTGGAAGTGGCGTTACCAAAGGCAGTCTGCCAGCTCTAGCTAAACGCTAAAGCCGAAAAGCTAAAGCAGTTGATACCCAGCATCAGCAGGTGAAACAACTGAAATAAAGACCAGTGGCTCCTCACCGCTGTTTAGTACGCCATGAACACATCCGACAGGTGCAACCACGACATCCCCTGCAATGATGGTTTGGGTTGCGCCTGTTTGATCAAGGTAATAATCTCCCTTGCCCGCCAGAATCGTCCAGGTATCTTGCCCACTGGGATGAATATGTGGCGCAATCTTCTGACCTGGCTTAACATACCAAGCCACAACCGCAGCATCTTTAGATTCCGTCACAACTGACCGGATGGGTTCTTCATCGGTGGGCTGCAAAAACTTAGAGCTATTAAATATCCGATGGGTATCCATGCTTTGTGTCGCAATTACGAATGGCGACATTCTATCAAGCTGATCAGCTGCATTTTTGTAGTAATAGCATCTAAGCGGAGAGAATTGCGGCTTCGAGGCGAATCTAGCTTTGGCTTGAGAGAAGGAACTTTTGGGCTAAGCCGAGCGTCAGGAACAGAGAACTGTATTATGGTCTAGTCCATCCCATGACATCCAGTTTTTCTGTGCCTTGGTCAGGGGTCGAGGGGTCAGTACCTTCAGTGCAAATACCTCCCCATAAACTTGCCAACAACGAGCTGGTGGCGTTTTGCCAGACGAGCGGTCAACGACCGGATCGCATCGGGTTTTCTGAACTAATGCGTCGGCATCAGTCTCATGTAGACAGGGTGCTGTATCATCTTGCGCCAGATTGGGATGATAGAGCCGACTTAGCACAAGAAGTCTGGATTCGGGTTTATCGCAATATTTGCCGCCTTCAAGAGCCGGTTAAGTTTCGCGGCTGGCTTAGCCGCATTGCCACCAACCTGTTTTATGACGAACTGCGCAAGCGCAAGCGACACAAAAGCCCTTTATCACTGGATGCACCTCTCTCAATGGAGGATGGTGAGGTGAGTTGGGAAATTGCCTGTGAAGACCCCAGACCCGATGATTCTCTGGCAACCAGTGAGTTTTATCATCAGCTTCATGTGGCGATCGCAGACCTACCCGAAGCCTTTAGAACCACTATCGTGCTGCGTGAAATTGACGGGATGGCCTATGAAGAAATTGCTGAGATTACAGGCGTTTCGCTCGGGACAGTCAAGTCACGTATTGCCAGAGCGCGTCAGCGGCTTCAGACTCAGCTACAGCCTTATTTACAGAGCTAGTTTTTGTTTTGGTTTCGCTCTAAATGTCGGGTCTAAGGCTTAAGCGGTTCATCCTAATTGAAGAATCGCTGCCGTCTGTATTTACATTGGCTCGACTCAGTCCAATAGGCTAGAGTGAGATAGAGCCTCAAAAAAGCCGTTCAGCCCTGAGATTTATGATGAGTCATTCAAAACATAAATCTGATCTCTCATTTCCGCTCTTTTTTGAATACTCTGAGTCCCCCTTGACGGGTCAATAAGTGATTCCCATGGACACCTCCATTCCCCTTCTGTCTGAAAAATTTGAGCTTTTAAGCGCCTACCTCGATGGCGAAGTTTCCGCTGCCGAACGGAAACAGGTAGAAGAATGGCTAACCTCAGATGCCGAATTCCAGAAAACCTATCAACAAATGCTCGCCCTTCAGGGTGGCCTCAGATCTATGCCTGCGGCTCAGTCAATGCCGACGGAGCAGCTTGTAACCCAGGTAATGAAGCGTCTAGATCGCCAACCTAAGTTTTGGGCTTGGGGCAGCCTTGGTGCAGCCGCAGCGCTGGTTATTGGCGCATTGTCTGGTCTGCTTGCGGGCAATCAAAACGGAATGATGCAGATGGCGCAGCAGCCTACGACCCAACCACAGTTGACTGAGGTTCCTCAGGCTTCAGTCCCAACAATTGCGATGCGCACTGGAGAATCTGTGAATCCTAAGGCACTCATGATTGTGCTAGAGCGTCCTCCGGTCGAAATTCCGGTTGTGCCGACTTCCAAATCGAATCGCTTTGATGACGATTCTGTGTCTAATTTTTAATTTACCGCTGGCTTCGGCTTCGCTCAGTCAGCTAGAGACTGCTCAGGCAAGCTAGCTATGGTGTACACATAAGTCTTAAGGTTTTCATTCCACAAAGGTTTTTGCCATAAACCGATTCATCAATCCCCTCTCGGGAGGGCAGGGCTGATTTATTCGCCAGAGAAAAACATAGGACCTTAACACTTCTGCGTAACCTATCCTTTGCATCGCTGGGTGAGCGTAGCCGAATCCCAGCATTGGCGGAGGTGTTGGGTTCGGCTACGCTCACCCAACTTAGACTTTTCGTAGTTTTCAGGTTTTTTAGCTCATCAAAGATTATTCTTTTTTCAATAAATCAGCCCTGCTCTCGGGAGGGGTAGGGGTGGGTGAATCATGGCGCAACTGACTAACCCACCCCGCCCTGCGGGCACCCCTCCGAGGAGGGGATTTTTTCGGAATTGTGTGTACATCGTAGGCTCAGACAGCTAGAGGCTAGTGCCAAGGTATGCTTCAATTACGGCGGGGTCGGTCTTTACTTGAGCGGGTTCGCCCAAGGCGATGAGCTGGCCAAAGTCGAGTACCGCAATGCGATCGCACAAGCCCATCACCAGCGGCACATGATGTTCAATGAGCAGCACCGTTAGGCCAAAGCGATCTCTAAGATCTCTAATAAAGGTGCTAAGGGACTGTTTTTCGTTGGGGTTCATTCCGGCAGCGGGTTCATCGAGTAGTAGCAGCTTGGGCGCAAGCGCTAGGGCACGGGCAATTTCTAGCCGACGCTGATCGCCGTAACATAGGTTTTGCGCCTTTTCTTGGGCGCGATCTTGTAGCCCCACGAGCGCCAGTAGCTCAGCCGCTTTTTCTCGAATCTCTCGCTCTTCTTGGGGTGCAGGAGCCAGTCCTAACACGCCTGTAAATACGCCACTGCGGGTATGGACATGTTGGGCAATCAAGATATTGTCTTGAGCTGAAAGATCTTTAAAGAGCCGAATATTTTGAAAGGTGCGGGCAATGCCCTTTGCCGCAATTTGATGGGGCTGCTGTTGACCCAACGGTAAGCCATCAAACACCATTTGGCCTGCTGTCGGCGGAATAAGACCCGTTACCAAGTTAAAGAGCGTGGTTTTACCTGCGCCATTGGGACCAATTAGCCCAAAAATTTCGCCTTCTTTAACGCTAAAAGAGACTTGGTTAACCGCTACTAACCCGCCAAATCGCCGCGTGAGCTGCTGCACTTCTAGCATCATGAGCGTGGCCTCTGTTTAGCGTTGGAGCGATTTAACAGACCTGGCGTAATTAGTCCTTGGGGGAAGAAAATAGTGCCTAACACAATCAGCAGCCCAAAAATGATCAGTCTTCCTTCTTTCAAGAATTGGCTTAGCCACTGCGGCAACCCTGGCATATCCCCTGCCGCCCTCAAAATTTCGGGCAGTGCTGTAAATAGCATCCCACCCAAGACTGGCCCTAGGTAGGTACGAGAGCCGCCGATAAGCACAAAAGTGAGGTAAATAATACTGGCGTCAAAGGTGCCTTGACGGGCATTCCAGGTGTTTAAAAAATGGGCACTGACGGCTCCTGCCACCCCTGCTAAAATTGCGCCGAGGGTGAAGGCTAAAACCTTATAGTACGTGGGGTTAATGCCCATCGCATCTGCTGCAAGTTCATCTTCACGCAGGGCTACAAAGGCACGTCCTACGCGGATTTTTTCAAGGCGGTAGACAAAGGCAATGCTTAACAGCAGCAGGGGCAACACTACCCATAGATATTCGATGGCGCTATTGAAGGGCTGCGGAATGCCAAAGATGCCGACGGCTCCGCCTGTAATGTCTAGGTTCAAAGACAAAATACGCAAAATTTCGACAAAGGCAATGGTGGCGATCGCTAAGTAAATCCCCTTAAGTCTCAGCGCCGGAACCCCCACCAGCACCCCTAGGATGGCACAGAGGATCGCGGCGATCGCCATTTCCAAAAATAGCCAGTGCAGCGGAAACAGTTCACCTGTAGCGGGTTGAGACACTTTTGTTGAAAAAATGGCGGCAACATAGCCCCCTAAGGCATAAAAACCAGGACTAGCGAGGGAAAGCTGCCCCGCCATTAGCGGTAAATATAGAGACAGCCCCAGCATTGCGCCTATCAGCATTGAAATAAGCAGGGAGCCGTAAGTGGCAATAAAATCAGCCATAGATTGACGTTATAAAATCGTCCTTAATGTAGGCATCATGGCAGAAAGTCGGCGTTCAGAATTTGAGCGACATCAAAAGGAGAATACTCAGGAAAGATCTTGATGTCTAAATCCGTCTTATCCGCTGCCTGCATCCGAGCCTGACCATAGCACTGCTCTAGAGTTTCTGATAAAAAGTTGTTCAGACTCGGGCTATCTTCCAGAATGTCTAGAATCCGGTTACGATGCTCTCGAATGGTTGAGCGCCAGCTATTAGATTGACGATCAGGCTGATATTGCCACTTGAGCAAGTGCATGAGCAGAACCCGCAGGTTACTTTTTAATGCCTGCCTCTGACTCTTTCCCAAATCCTCAACCTCTTCAATGAGCGGATCTAAATCAACTTCATTAAGCCTTCCTTGCCGCAGCAGTTTTACCGTCTGTTCCACCCAACAGGCGTAATCTGTGCTGTAAAGATTGTTTTTTACAAGGGGCATCCTATACTTCCATAACCCTAAATGTCCTGTAGGGCAATTATACTGCCCTATTTCAGAGGCGCTGTATGGCTACACCTTTTGAACCTGCGATCGCCCCAATAACCCTTGGGGTCTTAACAACAGCATGGCAAACAAAATGGCAAAGGCGATCGCATCTTTATAGGCCGAAAATTCGCTGGGCACAAACGCTTCAATAATGCCAATTGCCAAACCGCCAACCACAGCGCCAGGAATGCTGCCCAAGCCGCCTAGCACAATCACCGCTAACCCCTTTAGACCAAACCCAATGCCAAAGTAAGGTCCCGCAATGCTTACGCTAGAGCCAACTAAAGTCCCGGCTAAAGCGCCCAGAAACCCGCTCACAAAGAACGTCAGCAGAATAAAGCGATCTGTATTGATGCCCAGCAAGCTGGCTGTCACCGGATCTTCCGCCACCGCCTGCATTGCTTTACCGTACTTTGTCCCGTTGACCCAATAGGTCAGCCCCGTCAAAATAACCGCAGACACGCCAAAAATGATAATCTGCACCGTGCGGATGGGGATGGGGTTCTCGGCGGTGCCAAAATTGACCGCTGCGGGTAGGCTGCCATAGGTATTTGCCGGAAACGTATAGGTTTCAGCTCCGACCAAGTATTGAATTAAATTGACGATAATAAATGCAACCCCCAAGCTTGAAACGACCGTCAGCAGAGGATCTGCCCCTCGCCGCCTGAGGGGACGAAAGGCCAGCCGCTCAATGGCGATGCAGACTAATCCAGACAGGGTTCCGCTGAGCAAGACTGCTAGGACGAACGGCAGCGCTAGGGGCAGCTTTAGGTTTGCCAACAGCCCATTAAACCCAAAGGCACCGCCCATCAAGATATAGGTGAAATATGCGCCCAAGGTAAAAACCGCGCCGTGGGCGAAGTTAATGATCCCTAGAATTGAAAAAACAAGGGTATAGCCCAAGGCAAAGATGGCGTAGACGCTCCCCACGGAGAGTCCATTCAGAATATTTTGAAGAAATAGGGTGAGGGTCATTGGCTTGACGTGCGAATTATCTTA